>JAGWUK010000344.1 GCA_028868455.1 Burkholderiales bacterium
GAACTTGGGTGGAAACCAGCAGTTTTCTGAGTTCGTTTTTGTTTGTCACGTCCATATTCATCTTATTTGCCGACCTGATGCCGAAAAAAATGGCGATGATTGCGCCAGAATCAGTCGCTATGTTTGTTGTCGGTCCTATGCAATTATGCGTTCGCCTGTTCAAGCCATTGGTTTGGGTCTTTAACGGTCTGGCAATACTGATTTTTCGATTGCTTAATCTTCCCGATTCCAGAGATGAACAAATTACTTCCGATGAAATTTACGCGATGGTTGATGCCGGTGCCGAAGCAGGCGTATTGCAAGCGAGCGAACATCACATGATAGGTAATGTCTTTGAACTGGAAAGTCGTACTGTTCCTTCCGCCATGTCGCAACGCGACAGCATCGTCTATTTCACATTACAAGACAGCAACGTGGTTATCCGGCAAAAAATCGCCGAACATCCGCACACCAAGTTTTTAGTCTGTGATGGTCATATCGATAACGTGGTGGGCTATGTCGAATCAAAAGATATCCTGAAGCGCGTGTTGACGAATCAGGCGTTTTCCAAGGTGCAGGAGTTATCGATACGGACTGCGTTGGCCGTACCGGATTCATTGACGCTGTCCGAAATGCTGGAACAATTCAAAGGAACGCGGGAAGACTTTGCCGTTATTTTGAATGAGTACGCGCTGGTTGTTGGCGTTATTACACTCAACGACGTATTGAGTACCTTGATGGGTAATCTTGTACATCCTTTCATGGAAGATCAGATCGTTCAGCGCGACAGCAATTCGTGGTTAATTGATGGTGCCACCACGATAGAGGATGTGTGCCGCGCGCTGGATATTGACAGCTTGCCTGAGCAGGGCAGCTATGAGACTATTGCCGGCTTCATGATGACGATGCTCAAACGCATACCAAAACGTACAGATTTCGTGATGGTCGGCATGTATAAATTTGAGGTGGTGGATATCGATCATTATCGCATCGACCAGTTATTGGTGGTCAAAATGACAGAGTCTTCAATAACGTCGCCCGCATCGTCAGAGTGAATCAATTTCTAAGCAGGACCATCGCAAAACCGTCCCGACTTCATTGTCATGTTTAGTCGGTAAAACGTAAGTCCGACATTGCCGTTATTTTGTCGGAATCATTTCAGCTTGGCCTTTTTCAGTTTCTTGCGCGATGAATTCGCGCAGCGTTATTGTTTTTATCAGGAAGTTTCATGTCGCATGCTTGTGGAGTAGATTTTGGCACCTCGAATTCAACGGTTGGCTGGTGTCACACCGGGCAGCCTGTATTGTTGACGCTTGAGCAGGATAAAGTCACTCTGCCGTCTGTCGTTTTTTTTAATGCGGAAGACAACGACATCAGCTATGGACGCGCCGCCTTAAGCAATTATCTGGCGGGTTATGAAGGCCGCCTGATGCGCTCCATGAAAAGTCTGTTGGGCACCAGCCTGATGGACGGGCAAACCGAAGTGCAAGGCAAGGCCTTGTCTTTCCGCACATTGCTGTCGCAATTTATCGGTGAATTGAAAAAACGCGCGGAAAGCGCATCGGCAACAACTTTTGACTATGCTGTGCTTGGCCGGCCGGTGCATTTTATCGACGACAATCTTCAGGCGGACCAACTCGCGCAAGATACGTTGGAACAAATTGCGCTGGCTGCCGGATTTAAAGAAGTCAGGTTTCAGTTTGAGCCTATTGCTGCTGCTTTCGACTATGAATCCCGCATCAGCAAGGAAGAGCTGGTTCTGATTGCCGATATTGGTGGCGGCACTTCGGATTTTTCTTTGGTTCGTCTGTCGCCAGACCGGATGAAGCAGCTTGATCGCCGCGCCGACATTCTGGGAAATGGCGGCGTACATATTGGCGGCACCGATTTTGATAAATATCTGAGTCTGAGAAATATCATGCCTCTGCTTGGTTTGGGGGGAAGGCTTGGAAGTCAGACCGATGTTCCATCCAGCTATTATTTCAATCTGGCGACCTGGCATACCATCAACCTCGCCTATACCCAGAAAGTCTGGAGGGAGTTGCAAGATGTCTATCGCGATATTCAAAGCGCGGAATTGCGCAGCCGCTTTGAGCGTCTGCTGAATCTTGTCGAAGACCGCGACGGTCACTGGCTGGCGATTAAATCGGAAGAGGCCAAGATTTTATTGTCGGATCAGGACGCAATCCAGCTTCCGCTGGAGCGCTTACGCAGCAAACAAATGATGGAAGCATGCTCGCTGACTTTGACGCAGGATAATTTACAACAGGCAATTGCCCATTTGACAGCGGATGTTGCACAGACCGTTGGCAAGGTTCTCAAAGCAGCTGAGATACGCCCTGAGCAGGTCAATACCGTTTTCTTTACGGGCGGCTCCAGCGGAGTGCGCGGTTTGCGTCAGCAAATTGCGGCCATCGTACCGCATGCCAAGCCAGTCGAAGGCGATTTGTTTGGCAGTATTGGCGCAGGTTTAAGCCTGGATGCCGCGCGCCATTTTGGGCGCAGTTAACACTGTTCTCCACAGGAAAGTATAGGCTATACTGAGTCGAACGATTCCGTGTTTTTTGGGGAGGTGGCATGTCAAATGACGATGATGACGATACGCTATTTTTCGAGGACGATCAGGAACCGATACCTCCTGCAATACACGAAGGACGTAGCTGGAAAATAGCGATTGTTGACGACGATGAAGACGTGCACAGGACCACATGCTTTGCACTGGAATTCGTTCAGATATTAAATCGCCCACTGGAATTCATTCACACCTATTCAAAAGAACAGACTCGCCAGATTTTTTCTCAGGAGTCTGACATCGCCGTTATCCTGCTTGACGTCGTTATGGAAACGGAACATGCCGGTCTTGAACTGGTCAGTTACATCCGCGATGAACTTCAATGGCGCGACACACGCATTATCTTGCGGACTGGTCAGCCAGGTTATGCGCCGGAAGAAGAAGCAATCCGTGATTTCGATATCAACGATTACAAAACCAAAAACGAACTGACACGCAAAAAATTGCTGACTTCGCTGACGGCGGCAATCCGCTCTTACGATCAAATTCGCACGATAGATGCCAGCCGCCGTGGGCTGCATCAGATCATTAATTCCAGCGCATCGTTTACCTTTGATCATGGCATACAAGCCTTTGCAGCCGGTGTCATAACGCAAATCGCCGCACTATGTGGTATTCCTCCTGAGGGCCTGCTGTGCGCGCAAGGCGAGCCGTGTGAAGAAGGGGCAGTGCCGCAGGTGTTTAATGTGATTGCATCGGCCGGACGGTATAGCGAACTGATGTACCGCACTATCGATGAGATCAGTAATACGAGAATTCGCGATGCGCTGAAATATGTGCTGATGCACAGGGAGCCCTTGTTCAACGAGCAAAGCATGACCTTGTATTTTTCCGGTCGCGGTAATCGCCCTTTGGCTGCCTACATAGAATTGCCGTATGCCTTGTCTGAAATTAATCACAATTTGCTGGAAGTTTTTTGCTCGAATCTGGGCGTTTGTTTAGACAATTTAAGTCTCGTCAATCAATTAAAAAATCATGCATATCGGGATCAGCTATTGAAATTGCCGAACCGCTTGAAATTTATTGAGTTGATTCAGCAGACTTTGCATGCCGACATCGACGATCAGATGGTCGTGTTGATCGACATTGATGATTTTGCTGAAATCAATGATGTGTTGGGCCATCATTATGGCGATTTGCTATTGAAAGCCGTCGCCGACCGTTTGCGCGAAGAATTGGGGGAGCAGATATTTTTAGCCCGCATTTCTGGTGATGTCTTTGGTCTGCTTGGCACGCAATCTTTGTTGACGCCCGATAGTTTGCGCAAGTTATTTTCTTTGCCTTTCACGATTGAAGAAACAGCGCACGCCGTATCGACATCAATCGGCATGGTGTCCCTGGCAAATTACGACGGAGATGGCGCTGAAGCCTTGAAAGATGCCAGCATCGCTTTGAAGCGTACCAAACGTCACCAGCGTGGCAGCTATACCCTGTTCACCCGTCAGATGGGGATAGAAATCCGGGAGCGGGCAACGCTGATGCAACATTTGCACAAGGCATTTGATGCGGAACGCCTGTTTCTGATGTATCAGCCACAAATTGACCTCGCCAGCCAAAAGTTCACCGGTATCGAAGCATTGATACGTTGGCGTAACGATGAAGGAGAATTAATTCCGCCAAATGAGTTCATCCCGCTTGCCGAATACTCCGGTCTGATCGTCAGTTTGGGCGCGTGGGTTTTGCGTACTGCGTGTTTTATGATGGTGCGGCTGCAAAAGGCGGGTCTGGCGCCGCAACGTATTGGGGTCAACGTATCGGTTGTGCAGTTTCGGCAAGAGGATTTTATTGACGTCGTCAGTCAGGCGTTGCGCGATAGCGGCTTATTACCTGAG
>JAGWUK010000006.1 GCA_028868455.1 Burkholderiales bacterium
ACTTCGCCGCGCAGCACCGCCCGCGACGCTTCGGTGAGTTTGAGCGAACTGTAATTTTCGTAATCGACCGCCACCAGTCCCAGTGCGATCATTTGCCGCAGCAAGGCGCGCCATTCAGCTTCGGATTTATCTGCGCCGATGCCAAAGGTGGAGAGCTGATCGTGCTTCCACTGCTGTACCCGATCGGTATCAATGCCGCGCAGGATGTCGATGACATGACCGGCGGCAAAGCGCTGGTCGACGCGATATACGGTAGAGAGTATTTTTTGTGCTGCAATGCTGCCATCGAACGAGGTTGGCGGATTTAAACAGGTATCGCAATTGCCGCACGCCTGTGAAGCCTGGCCAAAATAATCGAGAATATGCACGCGCCGGCAATTCAAGGTTTCGCACAAAGCCAGCATGGCATCCAGCTTGGTGCTTTGGACACGCTTGTAATTTTCGTTGGCCTCGGACTCATCGATCATGCGGCGTTGTTGCACCACATCTTGCAGGCCATACGCCATCCAGGCATTGGCGGTGGCGCCATCGCGTCCGGCGCGGCCGGTTTCCTGATAATAGCCTTCGATACTTTTTGGTAAATCCAGATGGGCAACAAAGCGTACATCGGGTTTGTCTATCCCCATCCCGAAGGCAATCGTGGCGCACATGACGATGCCATCTTCGCGCAGAAAGCGTGCCTGATTTTTACTGCGGTCGGTGAGTTCCATGCCGGCATGATAGGGCAGGGCAGTGATGCCGTTTTCGTTTAAAAATTCGGCGGTTTCTTCGACTTTTTTGCGCGACAGGCAATACACAATACCCGCGTCGCCGTTGTGTTGCGCCTGGATGAAGTCGAGTAATTGCTTGCGGCCGTTTGCCTTTTCCACTATTTGATAGCGGATGTTGGGACGGTCGAACGATGAGACGAATTGCAACGCGTTTTCGAGTTGCAGCCGATGGATGATTTCATCGCGGGTTTGCTGATCGGCGGTGGCCGTCAGCGCGATACGCGGCACGTCCGGAAAGCGTTCATGCAATGCCGACAGCTTGATGTATTCTGGACGGAAATCATGCCCCCATTGCGAGACGCAATGCGCTTCATCAATCGCAAACAGGGCCAGCGGTGTGACTTGCAATAGTTCCAGACAACGCTGCGTCAACAGGCGTTCTGGCGCAATGTAGACCAGATCGAGTTCGCCTTCGCGCATTTTCTTTTCGACGGCGAGAATCTGCTCAAAGCTTTGCGTGGAATTGAGAAAGGCGGCGCGCACACCAACTTCGGCCAGCGCATCGACCTGATCCTGCATCAGCGCGATTAACGGTGAAACAACGATGCCGACGCCCTGACGTATCAGCGCCGGAATCTGGTAACACAATGACTTGCCGCCGCCGGTCGGCATCAATACCAAGGCGTCGCCACCGTGGACGACGTGTTCAACGATCTGACCTTGTTGCGAACGAAATGCCGGGTAGCCAAATACGGTCTGCAATAAATGCAGCGCTTCGGCTACGGTAGAACTGGAATCTGTCACTGCTTAATCTACCCAGGCAATCGTACCGGTATACGCGGTGATCAGGATCATGATGCCGAAGGCGATGCGATACCAGGCGAAGACGTTGAAATTGTGTGAGCTGATATAACGCAGCAACCAGCGCACACAAAAGAAAGCAGAAATGAATGCGGCGACAGTGCCCAGACTGAACATTGGCAAATCGGACATCGACAAATCCTGGCGTGCTTTGTACAACGAATACACGGTCGCACCAAGCAGGGTCGGAATCGCCAGAAAGAAGGAAAATTCGGTAGCGGCTTTGCGCGACAGCCCGAACAGCATGCCGCCGATAATCGTTGCACCAGAGCGGCTGGTGCCGGGAATTAACGCCAGGGATTGGGCCAGACCAATTTTCAATGCGTCCAGCATGCTCATGTCATCGACGGAGTGAATGCGGGCGTGGCTGGTATCGTGTTCATCGACGCCTTGGTGTTTGCGCTCTACCCACAAAATGACGATGCCGCCGATGATGAACGCCAGCGCCACAGGCACAGGTGCAAACAGCACTGCCTTGATTTTTTTGGAGAACAGCACACCGAGCACGGCCGCCGGCATAAACGCAACGATCAGGTTCAATGCAAATTTGCGCGCTTTGGCGTCGTTGCCCAGACCGGCGATGACGCTGGCGATTTTTGCACGGTATTCCCAGCAGACGGCAAAAATGGCGCCAGCCTGAATCACGATCTCGAACACCTTCATCGTTTCGCCAGTGAAATTCAACAAACTGCCGGTCAATATCAGGTGCCCGGTGGATGAAATGGGCAGGAATTCCGTCAGTCCTTCGACGATACCCATGATGATGGTTTTGAGAGCGAGCAATAAGTCCATGGCAGAGTGAAATGAGGGAAGTTTTGACCGGCACGAAGCTTAACATGCCGCCCCTTCGCGTTGCCGGGAAATTTCAATGGGTATCGACAGAGATTTATATACTCCCCTATTTTCTATAATTAAATGCCGTGAAGCGCACGTATTGATTGCGATGTAGAAATATACAGGGTAGGAGTATTTATTTAGACGTTTTTGTGTGGATTTGTCATCGCAATAGCAGGGTCGCGCGTTTTTATGCGAATGGTGCCGGAATACGGTACTTTTAATAGTCTGATTGTCAACGGGTAACGGTTTGACGATACTTCTTGCACAATTCAGGAGAACACGATGCAGATCGAAAAAAGAAACCGCAGCACCGCGCCGACCGCTCGTGCTTCTGCGCGCCGTCAGGTGCACGGGGAGCCAGCCGCAAACGACAGCCTGCACGATACGAAAGTCAAGCGTCTGAGCGATGCGGACGGTTTCAGCGGGCAGTATTTCGCCGATTTCAACCAGCATGTGCATGTGGGGCGCACGGATGTCGCCCGCATGGGCGACTATATGTTTCTGTTTGAGCGCAACAAGGCAACGAATGGCTTGCAGATTCAGGTTGATCGTTTAGGACAGCGCATCGTGCAGGAGCAGATTCCATCGGCGTTTTATATGGGCGACCTGCAAGCCGCCAGCCTGCAGGTGTATGGACAGGACTACCTGTTGCTGGCTGCCAATTCGCGCCGCAGCGCTGCCCGTCGCTGGTTTGCTATCTATCGCGCCGATGGCCACAAAATGTACGCCGCCAGCCTCGATAAACGACTGGCCCATGTGCGTCAGAATGAGGACGGCGTATCCTTGTTATTTTTAAATGGTGACAGCATGCGCATCAAACTGATGGCACGCCAGTAAGCGCTGCAAAAGCCATATCTCCCGTCGAGTACGACCTTCGCTTGCAAAGCCAGCCGGGGTCGTACCGCGAAGCCGCAGCTGCGGACTATGCAATTCGCTGACGGTGTCCGTTCCGCATGCGACAGCCTCCATCAAGAAATGGCATCACGCGCCGCAGGCTGTGCGAAAGCGGTTTTTGGCACGGCAGCCAGTGTCTGGCGCACGCCTTCTGCATACGATGTTTTTCGGATCGGACCGAGCAGCCGCTGCAGCGCGGTGTCATCCATGATCAACGGATCGGTGATCAGATAATGCATTTCCACCATTTCGCGCATGAATGGCTTAAACAGGCCAAGCAGGCGCAGCATGGTTTTGCCAACGACGCGCAATTTCATCGGCTTTCCGGTCAGGCGTTCCATTTCGTTGATTAGCTCGTGCTGGGTCGTTACACCGGCTCCCGCCAGATGCCAGACTTTTCCAAAAGCGTTTGGCGTGTCAATTAAGCGTGCGACGACAGGTCCGACGTCCGGTACGAACACAAACTCATGCGGGCGATCAATCGGCCCGACCAGATCCGCAACGCCGCCGTTGACCGCGGCACATGCGGCAAGATGCAATAAACTCGCTTCCACACCAGGGCCATAAAAATCCGGCAGACGCAGTACTGTCGCGCGGATACGGCCATCGGCATGCGCTTGCAGCAGCAAATCTTCCTGGGCTTTACGCATACGCCCTTTGTAGGTATGCGGCGCACGCGCATGATCTTCGCGTACCGGATTACCCTGCGACCTGCCATAAGGATAGACAGTGCCGATCAGAATAATATTTTTAACTCCGGCCGCGATGGCACCATCCAGCGTTTTTTGCATCAGCACCGGGTGCAGGTCGAATTGCCAGTAATTAACGCCAACCATATAAATAATCGTGTCTATCCCGGTCGCGGCTGCTTGCACTGAAGCGGGCGAGTTGGTATCCCAGGTCATGATCTCGGCCAGCGGATCCGAACCAAAGGCTTTGTGCAGGCTGGCGTCATTGCGGCCGACGACACGATATGGCACACCTTTGCTGCGCAGGGCTGTGGCGATGCTTTGGCCGATGACACCGGCAGCACCGAAAAGGGCGACTTTAGACATGAGAATTCTCCTTGGAAAGTGAAGGGCAGGGTAAAACAGCGCGCAGACGTGTCGCGACGGACAAAGCCTGATCGCGGCTTTGTCGCAGGCTTATGTCGATCAGCAGAAGAACAGGAAAGCGCAGGCTGGTTTCGAGCATCGACATACCGATGGCTACCAGTACCACCGCCAGTTGGCGCAAAAGTGCCGCGCTGGCGCGTGGCAGATTGGCTGCAGATGCTTGCTGTGGGATGTCGACTAGTTGCATGACTGACTCCGTTGATTTTGTTTCACGACGACGAATGACGTTAGTTTGCCGAATGACGGGGCAAAAGAAAATTGCATATAATCGCGTACCTGATATGCAAAAATGTATACGATGCGCGACAAAGAACCGAACTGGGAGTGGTACCGTACTTTTCTGCAGGTGATAGAGACTGGCTCTCTCTCTGCGGCCGGGCGCGCATTGGGCTTGAGTCAGCCGACCGTTGGCCGACATATCGATGCGTTGGAAAGCGCGCTGCGTTTAAAGTTGTTTACGCGCACGTTTGACGGCTTTGCGCCGACGGATGCCGCGCGCGAGTTGCGGCCTTATGCCGAGAATATCGCGACGACCGCCGCAGCCTTTCGTCGTGTAGCCAGTAGCCACGGCGCTGGCGTGCGCGGTACGGTTCGCTTGTCTGCCAGCGAGGTCATCGGGGTTGAAGTGCTGCCGCCCATTCTGACGGCGTTACGTAAAGCGCATCCTGAACTCATCATCGAATTACTGTTGTCGAATAAGGCAGACGATCTGTTGCACAGAGAGGCGGATATTGCGGTGCGTATGTTCCGGCCTGTACAAGATGCCTTGGTGGCCAGACGTGTCGGCGGCATAGAGCTAGGCTTGTATGCGGACAAGGACTATATGCTGCAGCACGGCGCACCTGCAACGATGGAAGCGCTAACACAGCACGCGCTGATTGGTTTTGATCGTGAGAACGCTTTTATACGCAAGTTTCAGGCCAGATTTAATGTCTTCTCTCGCGATCACTTCGCGTTTCGTTCGGACAGCGACTTAGCGCAACTGGGGGCAATCCGGGCGGGGTTTGGTATCGGAATTTGCCAGTCGGCGCTGGCAGAAAAAGACAAGCTGGTCCGGGTCTTATCGACGGAATTTTCTCCGATGATGGATACCTGGATCGCCATGCACGAAGATCTGCGCGCCAGCCCGCGTTGCGCAGCCACCTTCGACGCCCTTGCAGCAGGTTTGCAGGCCTATATCGACAGCAGTGCAGACAGTAAAGCAGAGCCTGCTGTACAACATGGGTCAACGCCGGAATGATGCAACCGCGTGCCGATTACCCTCATTCAGCTAAAGGGCGTGGTCGCTTTTTCAATGGCGTTCAGCCAGAGAATCGCTTGCTCCCGGCTATCTCCGCACATTTCTTCTGACGGGCGCAGCCCACCGCAAAATGCGGGTCGTTCTGGTTTCCCAAACAAGGCACAGCGATTGTCATCCAACAACTGGATACAGCGCACTCCAGCGGGTTTACCTTGCGGCATGCCGGGAATCGGGCTGGTGATGGAAGGCGCGACGCAGCAGGCACCGCAGGCGGGGCGACAGGTCAGGACATGGTTCATGCCGGTATTGTACTGACTGTTGAGCGGCGGCCAAAAAAAATGCCGCACATGGCGGCATTAAGGGGACGTTTTGAAGCGTTAAAACTCGCCTGGTTGGGACAAGCGGTTTTTCATTTGTTATCCGGATTTATATCATTGGTCGATCTGTGCTTCCCTATGATGAAATGGTGCGAGCCAGCATACGATGAACGAAGGGATCGTCGCTAGCATGACAAAGATAAAGTAATGCGTATAGCCCAGCCATTGTTGCAAATGACCACTGACGATGCCAGTGCTCATCATGCACAAACCCATCAGTCCTGTGCCAAAGGCGTAGTGCGTTGTCGTGTATTTTCCCGGTGCCAGTTGTTGCATCAGATAAATCATGAATCCTACTGAGCCAAAACCGAAAAAGAATTTTTCAACAGCGACTCCGATCGTAATCAGCACCAGGTTACTGGGTTGTGCGATGCTCAACAATAAAAAGGTGACATTCGGAATATTGACCGCGCAGCACAAAATAAACAAGGTCTGTTGCAGGCCGCGCCGCGCTACGAATACACCGCCAAGCAGTGACCCTAACAATACTGCGATCAGACCGTAAGTGCCGTAAATAATGCCGAGCAATTCATTCGACAAACCCAGTCCACCTTTTGCCACAGGATCGACCATGAAAAATGGGCCGATTTTTTCCAGAAAACCTATGCTCAGGCGAAATAAAAATGCGAAGGCAATCATTAACCAGACATCGCGTTTCTGGAAAAAAGTCACAAACGAATCGCGCAAAATTGTCAACGCGGCGCCAAAGCTGCGCGGCGTATTGCTGGCGCGATCACCGTCCGGCATGGAACGCACATGCCACAGACCCATGAGCAAAACAAGTGCTGCAACCAGCATAAAAATCACACGCCAGGCATCGGCCCACTCAGGCCCGAACACCTTGGGATCGTGGTGAAAAAAATCCGAATGCAGCCTGCCGCTCAGATATACCAGACCACCCGACGCGACGATGGGGCCGATGTTCCAGCTCAGGCTTTGTATGCCGCAATACAGCGATTGTGATTTGCCGTCCAACGACGTGACGTACACGCCGTCGGACGCAATATCCTGCGTGGCTCCGAGAAACGAAATTCCCCAGAACAAGGGCATGAGTACCAGCATATAGTTGGGCAGCGACATGGCCAGGGCGGCCAGTGCAAAGCCGAGGCCAATCGTGAATTGCATGCAAAGTACAAAAAATTTCTTGGTTTTGTACATTTCAACAAAGCTGGCAAACAAGGGTTTGATGGTATAAGCCAAAATCAGATAGCTCGCATACTCCGCGGCCTTGCCATTATCCATACCCATATTTTTAAACATGATCGCGGTTACGCTGGTCAGCGTCATGTATGTCAGCGCCATCGTGAAATACGCCGTTGGCACCCAGAGCAATGGAGAGTTGCTTTTGGCGGGCACAGGCATGTGAACTTCCGTCTGTATTGTCATATGAATGCTTTTTAGTGAAGCGGTATCGGATAACGCTGAGGTTTGTTCATAACAAATAAATCTGCGCGGAAATGTCGTCTGCGCCTGCATTTCTCAGCGCGATCCTGCTACATACGTGTCGATTGCACGGTTCATCAACAGTGCGAAAATTATGTTTGAAAACCTTTTCAAAAAAAAGAATAACACGAAATTTTTCCTGACTAGCTGATGAGATTAAAAAAAGACACAACTCGTTGGAATTTTTTACGAAAAATAGCATTTTTGCGATCTCGAAGGGCAGATTGGGTTGCAGAAATGATTTTTTACAAGAATTTGAAGTTTGCATCGTCTGCCTGCGCAGCCTGTAGCGTCAATCCGCGTTTTAAGGCGAAGAAGAAATGCTTTTCAGGCGAGTCAGCAGAAGGGAAAATGAAAACTGCACCGGCCAGTTGCGCTTGTCATGCCATTTTCACTCTTGTTATTACAAAACACAGAGTTGATTGACATGCTGAAATCTCAATGATAAATTCCCATTGTATTGAAAACGTTTTCATATGCTGAATGCAAATCTGCTGTTCGCAAACGTCGACCCGATTTTCTCAACGGCGTATTTTGCCTGGAATTTGCCAGACACTTCGGCAGGTTAACAGCTTGGGTGCCGTCAATTTATCGTCGGTTGAAAACGTTTTCAGTTAAAGAGCGAATACGCTTGAGGGGAAAACATGCCACATACGAAAACAGAAATGCCTTTGCAGAAATGGCATGAGGCGCGCGCTGCAGCGTTCATCGCGTTTGCCAACGCTGACTCGTCTTTGTTTTTTCTGGGGTGCCTATTGTTAATGCCAATTTTAATTTTTTGACTATGCCGAATTCCATTTCCAGAACCATGTTTCCTTCCACCTTTTCGTGGGGCGTCGCTACCAGCGCTTACCAAATTGAAGGTGCCGCTGCAACGGATGGCCGCGGCCCGTCGATCTGGGACACTTTTACGCATAGGCTGGGAACCATTTGCGACGGCAGCAATGGGGACATCGCTTGCGACCACTACCATCGATATGCGGAAGACATAGAGCTGATTGCTTCGCTGAACGTCAATGCCTATCGTTTTTCGGTCTCCTGGTCGCGCGTCCAGCCACTTGGATATGGTGCATGGAACGAAAAAGGATTTGATTTTTATTCCCGTCTGTTGGACAAGCTGGAAGAAAAAAATATTGCGGCACACTTAACCTTGTATCACTGGGATTTGCCGCAGGGTTTGCAGGATCGCGGTGGCTGGCTCAATCGTGAAACAACCGAGCGCTTTGCCGACTACGCGGCGGAAGTCGCGCGTCGCTTTGGTCATCGCGTCGCCAGCATTGCCACACATAATGAGCCGTGGTGTACGGCCAATCTCGGCTACGGCAATGCGCAGTTTGCGCCAGGTGTTGCTGATACCGCTTTGTCTATCCAGGTGTCACATCATTTATTGCTGTCGCATGGGCTGGCGATTCAGGCCATGCGAGCGATCAATTGTCCGGCGAAGCTCGGTATCGTGTTGAACCAATGGCCGGCAACTCCGGCAACGGATAGTGCCGCAGACAGGGCTGAAGCGGAGTGGGAATATGCGCGCTCTGTGCAATGGTTCATGGATCCGATTTTCAAAGGGCGCTATCCGCAAAAAGCGCTGGATCGCATGGATATGGAAAAATTTATCGTGCATCCCGGTGATATGCAAAGTATTCGGCAAACGATAGATTTTCTCGGCGTAAATTATTATTTCCGCGCATTTGTCAGTACCGAACAGCCTCCCAGAATGCCTGAGGCGGAACTCGGCTATAGCGATATGGGCTGGGAGGTCTATCCGCAAGGACTGACAAGCTTGTTGCTGGCACTGCGAGAAGAATACCCGGCCTTGCCACCGGTCTACATTACCGAAAACGGCATGGCCGTGGCCGATAAAATCGAAGATGGCAAAATCAACGATGAAGTTCGCATCCGTTATGTCGAATCGCACTTGCAGGCAATGCGTGCAGCGATGGATCGCGGCGTTGATGTGCAGGCGTATTTTTACTGGAGTCTGCTGGATAATTTTGAATGGAATTCCGGCTACGCTAAACGCTTTGGCCTCGTGTATGTCGACTACGCCAGCCAGCAAAGAACGCTGAAACAAAGCGCAATCTGGTATCGCAAGCTACTCGCCGCCGATCCAGGCTAAGTACATATTGCACCGACGCAGCCGCACGATCGTAACTGAATCCTTCGTTTGCCCATATCAGAAATGATGTGGTTTTTTTTTGTCGATTGCATCAATGTTTGCATGGATGCGAGGAGCAAAAAAAGACGAGATGATGATGTGAATTTTCCTGGGTTTTTTTGATGCTGCCAGGGAATACATACGTGTGTGGCGCTGTATCTTGCAGGACTTGCCAGCAAACGCAGTGGAGTTTGCATATGCGGGGCGACTGCAAGCAGCTGGATCGCCTGCGTGTTCGTTGCGCTCGCGTTGAAGCCTGATTCCAGAAAGTGCGATTCCATTTCCGATTGACATATGGACGCCAAATCCAGTCCATTGAATTTGATGCGCCAGAAAAAATGCCCCGCATGTGAGCGGGGCATTGGGTGCGACGGAGGTGGTCAGCAGAGGTATTAAAAATCCGTTCCGATATTGAACCCGACCGTGCGCGGAGGCAGGTATTGCGCCAGCCAAGGCCCAAAACCGTTTAAAGCACTGGTCTTGATTTTATTGTCGCTGGCATTGCGCACATAGGCATCCAGATACCAGCTGCTCTTGCCGGTGGAGGAGTAACGCAAACCAAGGTCGGTGCGCGCATAAGCGCTTTGTTTATCGCCTTCACCAAGATTAAATACGCTCAGCCAGCTCTCGGTTTCGTAATGCAGACTGATGCGTGGAGTCAGCGTGCCTTGACTCAGATGGAAGGTATGTTGATATTGCACCTGTGTCGAAAACTTCGGCGTATGTGGCATGGTATTGCCCGTGACATCCAGACAGTTTCCAATGCCTGGGACATTGCAGGCTGGCAGGGCATAGTCGTTTGAGCCACCAATCAGTTTGCCAAGTGTCGCCTTGGTAATCGCTAAAGACACCTGAATTTTGTCATCCTTGCTGAGTCGTGCAGCCAGTTCGGATTCAAATCCATAAATTTTGGCACCTTCCGCGTTGCTGGTTGCCAGGCCATGCGAACCATCGATATTGGTGATCGGTGCGCTGAACTGGAAATCCTTGAAGTCTTCGTAATACAAGGCGTTATTCAGCTTCAGTGTGCCGCCAAAAAATGAGCTCTTGCTGCCGATTTCATAGTTGGTCAGTGTCTCCGGTCCGTAAGGTTTCCCGCCGTCTTGCAGGCCGCCGGATTTGTAGCCGGTAGAAATGCTGGCGTAGACCATATGATCTTTATCGATATCGTAGCTGGCACGTAACAAGCCCGTCAGTTTGCTGCTGCTGTAGTTGCCATCGTTAATTGAGCTGACTGCAAAGTTGGAGCCTGGCTGCGATGCATCCGTGGAAGGCGTGATCGGACCTTGCGGCAAGCTGGCATCATATGCCCAGGCGTAGCCGCGTCCACCGACATTGCTACGTTTATCCGAGGTGTAACGTAAGCCCGCAGTCAAATGTGTTTGCTCAGATGTATTCCAGGTTGCTTGTCCAAACACGGCGCTGGATTCGACAGTTTCTTTCGGTTGAATGAACGAGCCCTGCCAGCCTACCGTACCTTGTTGCGTACCATTCATAATCGGGATATCAAAGCGCATGTCATTGGTTTCTGCGCCATAGTACAAGCCGAGTTGCCAGTCGATATCACGCTTGCCAACGGACTGCAATTCCAGCTCATGACTGTAATTCGTGTAATGCGACGTGATCGTATTGTTGGCCTGATAGCTGCCATTCGTGGTGAAACTGGTTGGCACGGTTGAGCCGCCATCCTGATCAAAGCGTGATGCACCGCTGAATTTTGAGTAACCGCCAATATAGGTCAGCGACATGGAATTACTCAATGCATATTCCATTCGGCCGCGGAAGGAATCGACATCGCGTTTCAGATACGGCGCGGTGTCGATCAATGCCGACCAAAAGCTTTGTCCTGGCCTTGGCGTTTGCAAAAGATTCATCGACAGCGTTCCTCGGTCCATGAATTTTTCATACGACGCATCGATGCGCATGGCATTGCTCGGTTTCCACAAGACGCTAAAACGAGCGGCGCTCTGATTCTGCGCCCCATATTTCTGTCCATCCTGCACAAACAGATTCGTGTTGATGGGCTGGAAGTCCGCAATTTTTCCACCGCCAGCAAGGAAGGCCGCTTTCTGACTGTCCAGAGAAATATTCGGCGGAGTCTGAAAATCGACATAGCCGTCGTGCTGTTCATTCACGAAGGCGACGCGCATGGCCATTGTGTCGCTGAGTGGAATATTGATCGAACCACGAATACCGGATCGGTTAAAACTGCCGAGTCCACCTTCAATATTGCCAGCGCGACTGCCGAGTACCGGTTTTGCCGTTCGCATGTTGACTGCGCCGACAGTCGCATTTCTGCCCCACAGCGTACCTTGCGGGCCACGCAAAACTTCAATGCCATCCAGATCGAACAGCAGGGCGGTTGCACCTTCCGGGCGAGGTGAGTAAATGCCGTCAATAAACGAGGCGACTTCGGGATCGGCATATTCAGTTTTTGCGCTGTCATTGCCAACGCCGCGCATGGTCATGGTGATGACGCCGTGGTCGCCCTCGGCAGTTGCCTGAAATCCTGGCACAAGATTCACGACATCCTGAATGGTCTGCACATGGGCATCGTCCAATGCAGCAGCGTTGATCGCCGTGATGGCCACCGGTGTCTTTTGCAGCAAGGTTGAGCGCTTGGTGCCGGTAACAATGACTTCAGAAATCTTGCCGTTATCAGCCGCCGCATTCGCTTGCGCCGGGACGCTACTGTTTGTCTGTGCATGGGCGCTGCCCATTCCGGCGACCAGCGTCAGAATGGCTAACTGTATGGGACTGGCCGAGCGCAGCCGGCCTGGAAGTGAATGGTGATTCATATGTCTCCTGCATTATTGTAGGTTTTGGCCATGTCTGGCCCGAAAGCATCATGGTTTGAAAACGATTTCTGATCACTATGACGTGTTTTTGTTTTTGAAATCGTTTTCATAATAAGTAGTTGCTAAATAATCTGTCAAACAAAAAATGGTAACGTTTTCAAGAATACCGTAATATGTTGTTTTGTTGAACATGTATTCAAAGCAAAAACGTTATGCGAATTCGCTTTGACGGAGTGATCCTTCCTTGTCGTGAGGAGGGGCGCCATGTGGCATGACGGCCTGAACAGCTATGCGTAGGTCCAGAGCCCGTACCAATGCTTACCAAAGCTTACCGATGCTTGTCCGCGTTTGCTTCTCTCCGGATAGTGCTTGATTGCAATTCAGAAGGAAATGAAAGATGAATGCCGTAAAAAACGTTCTTATCGTCGGTGGCGGCACCGCAGGCTGGCTTTGCGCCTGCTTTCTGGCCAAAACATTGGGTGCGCGAGATCCGCAAGCGATACGCATTACTTTGGTGGAATCGCCAGAGATTGGCACTATTGGCGTTGGCGAAGGGAGTTTTCCTTCACTGCGCGGCACGCTGGCCGCTATTGGCATTGAGGAAGCGCGTTTTATACGAGACTGTCAGGCCAGTTTTAAACAGGGTATTCAGTTTGTCAATTGGGTGCATCCTCCAGCGGAAACTGGCAGTCAGCATTATTTTCATCCGTTCAATCAGCCCAGTCAGCGACCGGGAGGCGTTGAATTGCTGCCGTATTGGCTACAAGGTGCTGCTGGTGACAACGTGGCATTTGCTGAGGCGGTCAGCATGCAAAAACGTATCGCCGATGCCAGTCGCGCACCGAAGCGTTTTGACGACAAAGATTTTCTTGGCCCAATGAATTATGCCTACCACTTTGATGCCGGTCGTTTTGCTCGCCTGTTGTCTGAGCATGGGCGTTCGCTTGGCGTGCATCAAATTCTGGCGACAGTGCAGGGTGTGGAGCTTGCCGAAGACGGTGCAATTGCGGCGGTTAAGACCAGCGATGGGACTGCATTGCATGCTGATCTGTATATCGACTGCAGCGGTTTTCGGGCTTTGCTGATTGGTGAGGCACTCGGAGAGCCACTGCATACGCTGGGCGATACTTTATTTGTCGATAGAGCATTGGCGTTGCAAGTACCGTATCCGGGCGATGATGCCAACATTCCTTCTTACACGATGTCCACTGCGCGAGAAGCAGGCTGGATCTGGGATATTGGTTTGCAAGACCGGCGCGGGCTGGGTTATGTCTATTCCAGCCGGCATCTGGATGACACTCAGGCGGAACGACAATTGCGCGCCTATGCCGGGTTTGCCGGAGAGACGCAAACGGCGCGTTTGCTGAAATTGCAGCTTGGATATCGCCATGTGCATTGGAAAAAGAATTGCGTTGCAGTTGGTTTGTCCGGCGGTTTTATTGAGCCACTGGAGGCTTCAGGCATTGGTCTGGTGGAAACAGCCGCTTATCTGATCGCCTATTTGTTTCCATTCCAAGGAAATTTTGCCGCCGTAGCAAAGACGTTTAATCAGCAAATGCAGGGGCGCTACGAGCGCATCGTTGATTTTGTCAAAATGCATTACTGTCTGACGCAAAGAACTGACAGCGCCTTTTGGATTGACAATGCGAATCCGGATTCTATCCCGGATAGTCTCAAAGATAAGCTGGCGATGTGGCGCAGCCGCCCTCCACATCGTCTTGATTTCATTACTGATCTGGAAATGTATCCGCCTTCAAGTTGGCAATATGTACTGTACGGGATGCAATTTAAAACGGAAATCCAAAAAAATGCCCAGGCGTATCCGTTTTTCTCGGCGGCGCAAACAGAGTTCAAAACGATTGCGACTATGGCTGAACGTGCTTTGCATGATTTGCCTTCACATCGCGTTCTGTTGCAGCAAATGTGCAGGGCAGATGCAATTACAGCACCAGCGCGATTTGCTTGATGCGCAATCTCCTGCATGTTGAAATGACGCATACCTTGTCCAGTGCCAAAACAAAGCGTAGTATCCTTGCCTTGAAAAGCTTTTCACAATAATGCTGACTGATTCTGGAAGGGTTGAAGTGCAGGAAAAAGAAAATACGCAACCAGTGACATTGCTGGACGTTGCACGTGAAGCCGGAGTTTCGCCGAGCACTGTGTCACGTATCCTCAACGGTACTGCCAAAGTATCACCTGATAAACGCAAGGCAGTAGAAACAGCCATTGCGACAATGAAGTTTGAACCCAATCAGTTAGCGCAGGGCCTGAAGAGCGGCCGTTCCATGACGATAGGTATTGTCGTGCAGGATATCGCCAGTCCTTTTTTCGATGAAACCTTGCATGGTGTGGATGACGGGTTAAAGGACACAGGCTATGCGTCTGTCATCGTCAGTGGGCACTGGAACGCTGCAGAAGAAGCTGCGCGCATCAAATTGCTGCTGGCCAGGAAAGTTGACGGCATCATCTTGCTGTCGGGGCGCATTGAAGACAAAACCGTACTGGAGTTCTCAAAACACCGCCCGATTGTGGCAACTGGCCGCGCTTTACACAGCGCAACAGCAATAGGCTTTAAGCTGGATAATGAATACGGTGCTTTTCTTGCAACTCGCCATTTGATTGAACTAGGACATCGCCGGATTGCCTTCGTCAGTGGCCCTGTCAATAATAGCGATGCGATGGAGCGGCTGGCTGGTTACCGTCGTGCTTTGCAAGAGAGTGGCATTGAGTATGAAGAAGAACTGGTGGCCGAAGGGAATTTCCACGAGGCCAGTGGTTTAATGGCAATCCATCATCTGATTGAAACGCAGCGCCAATTTACGGCCGTGTTCGCCGCCAACGACCTGACGGCCTACGGTGTACGCCTTGGACTGTATCGCAAAGGTATTCGGGTACCTGAGGATATTTCCCTGATTGGTTTCGACGATTTGCCGAGTTCCACCTATACGACACCTCCACTCACTACCATCCATCAAC
The DNA here is from genome assembly GCA_028868455.1 of Burkholderiales bacterium. Taxonomy (GTDB): domain Bacteria; phylum Pseudomonadota; class Gammaproteobacteria; order Burkholderiales; family Burkholderiaceae_D; genus Undibacterium. Next base: position 15,407 of record JAGWUK010000006.1, read on the forward strand.
CCCTGTACGACATGGGGCTGCTTGCAACACGCACTTTACTGGCATTGATCAGTGGCGATGAAATCGTCAACCAACTCCCACCTTTGGAATTAATCGCCAGAGAAACGACGCGTCGCCTTCGCTAAATCAACGTTGCTGACGGTATTTTTGCATTTCCTCCATCGGATTTGCTGTTTCGTCGCATTTCTGATGTCAAGTTTCTATGAATTGGAGAGAATGCTTTCCGGTTCTCCACACGCTTAACTTGACGCTGCACAGGGCGAGGATTATATTACTGACTCAAAAGTAAGTTATTGAGTTTCCATAATGTCATGCCCATTTAAGCCGCGTTGGGAGCGAAGGAAAGACGCACGCCCCCAGGAACTATTGGCCGCCGCGCTGGATTTGTTTGTTGAGCGTGGATTCGCTGCAACACGTCTGGACGATGTTGCACGTGCGGCAGGTGTATCCAAAGGAACCCTGTATTTGTATTTTTGCAGCAAAGAAGAGCTGTTTAAAGCGGTTGTCCGGGAAGGTATCGTTCCGATGATTGGTGAGGCGGAAGCGCTCATTGAACAGTTTGCCGGCACAACGGAAGAATTATTCGGATTGGTGATGACAACCTGGTGGCGCAGTGTCGCCGATACCAAGCTGTCTGGTCTACCAAAACTGATGATTGCCGAGGCCGGGAATTTTCCTGAACTGGCCAGGTTCTATCAGGAAGAGGTGATTACCCGTGGTGAAAAAATGGTGGCAACAATGCTGAAGCGGGGCATGGAACGCGGCGAAATCAGGCCGGTTGATCTGGAAGTAGATAGCAGGATTCTGGTGGCTCCGATGATCATGATGATGCTCTGGAAACATTCCCACGGTGTTTGCCAGATTGAGCCAGAAAAACTCGGAACGTACCTGGAGCACTACATAGAGCTGACTTTGCATAGTTTGTTGTTAAAGCCAGCAATTTAGCGTTTTATTTGGAGAATGCTTGACCCTTACACAATGTCAGGCTTTAAAGTGATCAGCGAAGCTGTCATTTTCAGGCGTCGCAGATAGCTGGACATTTTGTGCATGAATACTTTCGGAAAATGAATCATGTTAAAGCGTAAGGGTCTTTGGATTATCGTTGCATTCCTCTTGATGGGAAGCGCGTTCATCATTGGGAAAAAGAAACAACACGGCATAACGCCGCCGGTGGCGACTGCATCTACTGCCAGTCAGGCACCTGTGCTTGAGTTTTTGCCTGATGACGTCATCGAAGTAGTTTCTGCCGATATACAAAAAAAACTGACCGTATCAGGTGCATTGCGAGCATTGAATCAGGCGTCTGTAAAAGCCAGGGTGGCTGGAGAAGTCAGTGAAGTATTGGTGCGCGAAGGCGAAGCAGTACAGCAAGGTCAGATTCTGGCGAGGATGAATACCTCAGATTATCTTGCAAAGCTGGCTCAGGCGCGCGGAGCTTTGTCGGCAGCACAAGGACAGCTGGACATAGCGCGTCAGGCGCGTGACAACAATCGGGCTTTGCTAGACAAACATTTCATTTCCCAAAGTGCCTACGACAATACCAATAACCAATTGGCCATTGCTTCTGCGAATGTCGAAAGCGCAAGAGGGGCGCTGGAAGTGGCGCAAAAAGCGCTTGCCGATACGGTGGTGCGCGCGCCAATTTCGGGCATGATTAGCAGCCGTAGCGTACAGCCCGGAGAAAAAGTGTCTCCCGACAACCGCTTGCTTGATATTGTTGATTTGCGCGTACTGGAAATGGAAGCGCCGGTGCCAACGCAGGATATTTCCAGTGTCAGACTGGAACAGTCCGTGGAGTTGCAGATCGAAGGTGTATCAGAAAAAGTAACAGGAAAGGTCAGCCGGATAAACCCCGCTACAGCACCTGGCTCGCGTTCGATCATGATTTACGTGCAGGTCGAAAACCGCGACCAAACCCTGCGCGCCGGTATGTTTGCCGAGGCGCAGCTGGTGACAGATAAACGGAACAATGTATTGACCTTGCCGCAAACGGCGATTCAGTATGAAGGTGACAAAGCTTTTGTTTACGCGATTGAAAATAATATTTTGCTGCAAAAGCCTGTCACCCTTGGTTTGCAAGGCAGCAGCAATGGCGTTCCCGCTATTCAGGTGAATGCTGGACTTCGTAGTGGCACCAAGGTCGTTAAGGCCAACCTCGGAAGTTTGCGGGCGGGATTGACTGTGCGTTTCGTTAAGCCAGTTCAGCAGCCAGCGCAGCCGGTTCAGTCAACCCAGCCAGCGGATAAGGTGTAAGCCATGTGGTTCACACGTATCAGTATAGGCAATCCGGTGCTGGCAACAATGATGATGTTGGCGATTGTTGTACTTGGCCTGTTTTCATATCAACGCATGCGGGTTGATCAGTTTCCCGATATTACTTTTCCTGTGGTGGTAATTCAGACAGATTATCCAGGTGCTGCGCCTGAGACCATCGAATCAGACATCACGCGCAAGATTGAAGAATCCGTCAACACCATCAACGGTATCAGTGCACTGACTTCGCGCTCGTATGAAGGGTCTTCGGTTGTGATTCTCGAGTTCGATCTGACGGTTGATCCTGCACAGGCGGCGCAAGATGTGCGGGAGAAAGTTGCACTGATCAAATCGACTTTTCGCAAAGAGGTGAAAGAGCCCCGCGTGACGCGCTACGACCCTTCAGACAAGCCGATTTTTTCTGTTTCAGTGACAAATGATGATCGTATCAAGAAGCGTGATTTTCGCGAATTGACCACCATCGGCGACCAGCTGGTTAAAAAGCGTCTCGAGAACGTGCGCGGCGTTGGATCCGTCACGCTGGTGGGCGGCGTCAAGCGTGAAATTAAAATTTATCTGAAGCCAAATGAACTTGAAGCCTTGGGTCTGGGCGTCGATCAGGTGATCAATGCTTTACGCAACGAAAATCAGGAATTGCCGACTGGTGCCATTCGTTCTCTGAATAACGAAAAAGTGGTTCAGATAAAAGGGCGCATACAAAACCCACAGGATTTCGCAAGAATCATTGTTGCCCGACGCGGTGGGCAGCCGGTTTTGCTTTCGCAAATTGCGACTGTGGTCGATGGGCAGGAAGAGCAGGAAAGTCTTGCTCTGTACAACGGACAAAGAACCGTCGCGTTGGATATTTTGAAGGCACAAGGTCAAAATACGATAGAAGTCGCTAATGGACTCATGGAAGCATTAAAAGCGATGGAACCGCAGCTCAATGCGCTGTACCCAGGCGTTAAAGTCCAGGTGATTAAAGACGGTTCGCGTCAGATACGTGTGGGTGTCGAAAACGTTCGCAAAACGCTGATAGAGGGTGCGGCACTGACGGTTTTGATTGTCTTTCTTTTTCTGAACTCCTGGCGCTCAACCGTGATAACCGGACTGACTTTGCCGGTTGCCCTGATCGGTACGTTTCTGTTTATGGACATGTTCGGTTTTACCATCAACATGATTACCTTGATGGCGTTGTCGCTGTGTGTAGGATTGCTGATCGATGATGCGATTGTTGTTCGGGAAAATATCGTGCGTCATGCGGGAATGAAGGTCAATGGCAAGTTTAAAGATCATCATACGGCGGCGCTGGAAGGTACGGCCGAAATCGGTCTGGCAGTGTTGGCGACGACGTTTTCAATTGTGGCCGTCTTCTTGCCGGTTGGATTCATGGGAGGAATTATTGGCCGCTTCTTTCATCAGTTCGGCGTCACGGTGACAGCGGCAGTGTTGATTTCCATGTTCGTGTCTTTCACGCTGGATCCTATGCTATCGTCGATATGGCCCGATCCGGATGTGCATGGTCATTCGGATGGCGGCGTGCGCAAAGGGATTTATGCCAACACCATTGGTCGTGTGCTTGAGCAATTTGAGCGTGGTGTCCAGTGGTTTTCGGGCGTGTATCAGCTGATGTTGCGCTGGGCATTAAAACATCGCATCAAGACGTTACTGATCGCGGCTGCCACGTTTTTTGCAGGATTGGCCATCCCGGCGACGGGGCTGATTGGCAGCGAGTTTGTGCCGCAAGCAGATTATTCCGAAACCGGTGTCACGTTTTATACACCTGTCGGTTCTTCTCTTGAGCTGACTGAAACCAAAGTGCATCAGGTCGAGGCCGTGTTGAGAGAGTTTCCTGAAGTGCGCGATATTTACAGTACGGTCAATACCGGTTCTGCGCAGGGGAAAAACTATGTCACGACCTATATGCGTCTGGTGCCACGCAAAGAAAGAACACGCAGTACTGGCCAGATGTCCATTCCTTTACGTAATCGTCTGACTCAGATCGCGGGAATCACCGTGACGCATATCGGCGCGCTGGATGGTGTCGGTGGCGACAATAAGCAACTGCGTTTTAGTTTGCAAGGCACCGACCTTGGCGATCTCGGGAAATTATCTGACGTGGTTCAAAATAAATTGCGCCAGATACCGGGAATCGTTGATCTGGATTCCAGTTTAAAGGCGGAGAAACCGACCATCGCAATTACACCGAAACGTGATATCGGCGCCGACCTGGGTGTCGGTGTCGCCCAGATTGGCGCAGCGCTGCGCCCTTTGTTGGCTGGTGAGGCCGCAACAACCTGGCGTGCACCGAATGACGAAAATTATGATGTCTCGGTACGGTTGTCGCCCGATGACAGAAACAATATCGACGATTTGTCTCGCCTTACACTAAGCAGTACACAAACAAATGCCGACGGTTCGCCAAAAATGATTCCTTTGCGACAGGTTGCGGATATCCGGTATTCGACTGGTGCCAACCAGATCAACCGGCGCGATCTGAATCGTGAGGTTGAAATATCTGCCAATGTGGTCGGGCGTTCGGCAGGGCAGGCTAGCGCCGAAGTCAAGGCAATGCTGGAAGGCATGCAATGGAAACCCGGCTACCGTTTCAAAATGGGCGGTGCAACCAAAAATATGACGGAGTCGTTTGGCTACGCTCTGTCTGCACTGGCGCTGGCTGTGATTTTTATTTATATGATTCTCGCTTCACAGTTCGCCAGCTTCTTGCAACCGATCGCCATCATGTCCGCCTTGCCGATGACGTTGATTGGTGTTTTCCTTGCGCTGATGTTTTTCC
>JAGWUK010000345.1 GCA_028868455.1 Burkholderiales bacterium
CTGGCGTGACCGAGCTGTATTCGACCTCCAGTGAAGGCAATGCGCAATTCGACATCATGTTTTCATTCAAGAAAAACATGATTGAAGCCTCGGATGAAGTGCGCAATGTGATTTCCACGGTGCGCTACAAATTGCCGACCGAAATGCGCGAACCGGTGATACGACGCTGGGATCCGTCCGCCCAGCCTATCGTGAATCTGGCGCTGTCCTCGAACTCGCAAACCCATGCCGAAATCTCGCGTCTGGCCGAAGACAAACTGGCCGACAAGTTGCGCGGCATTCCCGGCGTTGCCAACGTTATCGTGAATGGTTCGCTCAAGCGCGAATTGTCGGTCTTGCTGCGTGCCGAAAAACTGCGCGAATACAATGTGTCTGCCGGCGACGTCGTCAATGCGCTGCGCACGCAGAACACCAATGCGCCAGTCGGTAAAATCCGCGGCAATCTGGATGAAGAAAGCATCCGTCTGGTCGGTCGTATCGAATCGCCCGATGAATTCCAGAGCATTGTCGTCAAACGTAATGGCGATCAGATTGTGCGCCTCGGCCAGGTCGCCACGATTCAGGATGGCTTTGCCGATGTCAATGGCCTCAGCATCCGCAGCGGCAAACCGAATGTCGGCATACAAGTGACGCGTTCACACGATGCCAGCACGGTCAGCGTCGCCAAGGCCGTGCGCGAGATGGTCAAGGAAATCAATCTGGATTTCGATAAAACCCATCCGGGCACCAAGCTTGAGATCACGCGCGATGGCGGCAAGGATGCGCAAAACAGTCTGAACAATGTGATTGAATCGCTGGTCTTCGGCGCCGTGCTGACGATCTTCGTTGTGTACGCCTTTTTGAATTCCTGGCGCTCTACGCTGATCACCGCAATGAGCTTGCCGACCTCTGTCGTGGCGGCCTTTATCGCCGTCTGGCTGTGCGGCTTTACGCTGAACTTCATGACCCTGCTCGGCTTGTCGCTGGCGATCGGTGTGCTGATCGATGATGCCATCGTGGTGCGGGAAAACATCGTGCGCCATATGCAGCAAGGCTCCGACCGCCGTACTGCCGCTCTGGAAGGCACAGCGGAAATCGGTCTGGCCGTTGCGGCGACGACGTTTTCCATCATTGCCGTGTTTATTCCGGTGGCATTCATGCCGGGAATGCCGGGTGAATGGTTCCGCCCATTTGCGTTGACTGTGACTTGTTCGGTACTGGTCAGTCTGGGCATCTCGTTCACACTTGACCCGATGTTGTCAGCGTATTGGGGCGACCCGGCCGATCATCATACGGCACCCAAGAAAGGCATCAGCAAAGTCCTGGCGCGTTTTAACGACTGGTTTGACCATCAGTCTGACCGCTACGGCCATGTGATCGCCTGGGCGCTGCATCATCGCCGCTGGATGGGAGCGATTGCCTTGTTCAGCCTGATCGTGGCTTTGGGTCTGCAAGCCAAATGGGGCGGCACCAGCTTCTTGCCCGCCGCCGATTCCGGTTCGCTGATGATCGATGTGCGTACACCGGCATCCTCCTCGCTGGAATATGCGCGCCTGAAAATGGAAAGAGCCGCCGCCATTGCGCGCAGTATTCCGGAGACAAAAGACACCAATAGCAGCATCAATCCTGCTGGTGGCCGTATTTATGTCGACATCGGCAAACGCACTGAACGCAAACGCAGCGCCAAGGAAATCGCGGTGGAACTGCGCAATAAAATCAAACCGCTGGTGGGAGCCGAATATGTGGTGCTTGACGATCTGAACAATGGCGCCCGCAAACCTGTGCAGATTGATTTCACTGGTCCCGACTCACGCAAATTGCTGGAAATTACCAGCGCCTTCATGGAAAAACTGCGCGAAGTGCCGGGGGCTGTGGACATCGGTTTATCACAGCAAGACCCGAAAAAAGAATTGAAGATTGAGCTGAATCGCGGTCTTGCCAATTCCATGGGGATTTCCTCCAACGATGCAGCACAAGCTTTGCGCGTCGCCTTTGCCGGGATTGAAGTCGGCGACTGGGTCGATCCTACCGGTGAAACCCGCGATGTGGCGGTACGTCTGCATCCGGATGATCGCGTCAGCAAGGAAAATATTGAACGCCTGCCGATCGCTGTCACCGGCACGAACCAAATGGTGCCGCTGGATCAGATCGCCTCGATCAGCATGGGTACGGGTCCTTCCGGCATTGAACACGCCAATGGCAAGCGCACGATCACGGTTTCAGCGAATGCCCAGGGTCGTTCCAACGGTGAAGTGATTGCCGATGCGATGAAACTCGCCAAGTCGTTTAACTATCCGGCAGGCTACGGTTTGTCGCTGGGCGGCTCCGGCCAGGATCAGGAAGAAGTTTTCAGTGCGATGTTGATCGCCCTGTTATCCGGTATCGGTTTGATGTACCTGATTTTGGTGATACAGTTCGGCTCGTTCACGGCACCGCTGGGCGTCATGTTGTCGCTGCCTTTATCGCTGATCGGCGTCGTGCTGGCTTTGCTGGTGACAGGCAGCACGCTGAACCTGATGAGTTTTATTGGTATCATTATGCTCATGGGTCTGGTGGCGAAAAATGCCATTCTGTTGCTGGATGCAGCGCGCAAACGCGAAGCGGAAGGTTTTGATCGCGAAGAAGCGCTGATGCACGCCGGACGGGTTCGTCTGCGCCCTATCCTGATGACGACATTTGCGCTGATCGCCGGGATGACACCGGTAGCGCTGGGACTGGGCGAAGGCGGCGAATTTTACCGTCCGCTGGCGATTGCCATTATCGGCGGTACGGTCACTTCCACGATCCTGACTTTGCTGGTAGTACCGACGTTCTACGACAGCATAGAAATCGCCCGTGATCGCATGATGGCCAAACTGCGTTTCCGCCTGCACCACCGCAATGCCGTGATCGCGTTTGCCATGACCATGCTCGAAGCGCTGTTCACGCTGACTTTCATACGATTGATTTATCGTCTGCTGAAAAAATTGGTGTGGCTGCTGACTGGTCGTCGTGCTGTTAAAAATGCATTAATTGCGGAACCTGAAGCGACCTGACTTGTCGAAGGACCTGTTTGAACGAAACAACTTGTTGTACCGATTACCTCTTGCTGGCGTCTATTCCTAAGTATCCACCAGCAATTTGACAACCTGCCTGACGAAAATCAGGCAGGTTTTTTTTGCTTGAGGAATCACTTCGGCGACGTGACAACGCCAGTGCTGCGGCAAAATCAGCGTTGTGCCATGCACTGCGCGGCAATTTCATACGAACGCAGGCGCGCCGTATGATCGAAAATCTGCGCCGTGATCATCAGTTCATCCGCGCCGGTATGGGCAATAAAATCGCCCATACTTTGTTTCACTGTCGCGGGATCACCTATCGCAGAGCACGACAGGATTTGCTGCAACAGCAGGCGTTCGGCTTCGCCGATCTGCTGCATGAATTGCGGCACCGGCGGCGGTAATTTGGCCGGACGACCACTGCGCAGATTGATGAAAGCCTGCTGCGCAGAACTGGCCAGAAAATGCGCCTGTTCACTGCTGTCGGCAGCAAACACATTGAAGCCCAGCATCACATACGGCTTGGCCAGCTGCGCTGACGGGCGGAACGTGGCGCGATACAGTTCAATGGCCTGCATCATTTGCTGAGGTGCGAAATGCGAAGCAAAGGCATACGGTAAACCCATCGCCGCCGCGAGTTGTGCGCCGAACAGGCTGGAGCCCAAAATCCATACCGGCACGTTTAAACCCGTGCCCGGCACGGCGCGCACGGACTGGTGCGGCTCGTCCGACAGATAGTCGATCAGTTCCGCCACATCTTGCGGAAATTCATCGGCTTCTGAACTCAGATTACGACGCAAGGCGCGTGCCGTGCGCTGGTCGGAGCCGGGCGCGCGCCCGAGGCCGAGGTCAATACGTCCCGGGTACAAGGATTCCAGCGTGCCGAACTGTTCGGCAATCACCAGCGGTGAATGATTCGGCAGCATGATGCCGCCTGCGCCGACGCGTATCGTCGACGTGCCACCGGCGATATGCCCGATCAGCACCGCCGTCGCTGCGCTGGCGATGCCCGGCATGCCGTGATGTTCTGCCAGCCAGAAACGGCGAAAACCCCAGCGCTCGGCGTGTTGCGCCAGATCGAGCGAGTTACGGAAAGATTGTGCTGGTTCGCTACCTTGCGCAATCGGGGCAAGGTCAAGTACGGAGAATGCAGTCATGAAATTCATCCCGACAAAAGAAGCTGCCATTATGTTCCATGTGAACAAATGGCGTCGGTGCACGGTAATCCTGGCGCCGGTCAGATGCAATTATAAAAAATCACCTGGCCGGAAACGCAGTATCCATGAGCGTTTCCAAGGCATCACCTGCAAACCATTGCTGGACGCGGGCTCTGAGGCATGTCTGATCA
>JAGWUK010000346.1 GCA_028868455.1 Burkholderiales bacterium
ATAACCGATGCCTCGGTTTCCATACCTCTTACTCCCGTCAAAGATAACGGTCGAACCTCAACGTCGACTTGACTGTTTCGCTTGCCTGAATTCAATATCTGCACAGATTTGTTAAGCAGCATTTGTTCGTCAAAACCAGATTTATCCTGTATCGCCATATAATTCGTTAACTCTGTATAAAATTGTTTTTCATTACCAAAGAAGAAAGCGCCAAAAATCGACCGAAATTTAGGTAATGATGTAAACTTCGCCGCAATGGATACAATCAAATCGCCTAAATGAGAATCTAATTAATGTATTTTTTTACACCGAACGTGCCAAATGTATTTTCTAAGCAACAATGTTCGGTGAGTTTAACGTATCCGTCCCTAAGAGACACTCTCTCCCTATCCAATCGCTCAGGAAATTCCGATTGAAAAAATTGCTTTCCTTCGACTAAGGATTAGAAAGAAATCCATGTTATTACAACCAGTTATCCTTTCCGGTGGATCCGGAACCCGACTATGGCCGCTTTCCCGCGAGAAACATCCGAAGCAACTTTTAAGTCTTATTGGCAAGGAAACGATGCTTCAGGCTACGGCAACGCGTGTCAGCAGCTTTACTGGAAGCTTGAATGTCTCACAAAAAATGCTAGTCGTCTGTAATGAGGAATATCGCTTTATTACAGCCGAACAACTACGGGTTGCAGGGTTTAGCGATAATACTTTACTACTTGAACCAACAGGACGTAATACCGCACCAGCACTTACTTTAGCAGCGATCGCAGCAACCGAGAATTCTGGTGATGCGGTACTGCTAGTCATGCCAGCAGATCATGTCATCACTGACGTCCATGCATTCCATCACGCGATTCAGAGTGGACTTCAACACGCAGCAGACGGTGCAATGGTAACTTTTGGTGTGCTACCAAATCGACCTGAAACTGGATACGGGTATATTGAAGTTGGAGACAACATAGGCCGTTCAGAAGTAAGAGAACTTCGCGCATTTGTAGAAAAACCAGCTTTGTCAGTTGCACAACAATACCTTAACGACGGCAACCATTTATGGAACAGCGGAATTTTCATGATGCGCGCAAACGTATGGTTAAAAGCAATTCAACACTTTAATCCTGACATGTTTAATTCATGCATGCAATCCATGCAAAATTCTAAGCTGGACTGCGGTTTTGTTCGAGTCGCCAAAGACGCATTTATGACGTGTCCGGCCGATTCGATAGATTATGCCGTGATGGAAAAACTACCGAACGCGGTGGAGCTAGGAATATCTGGATGTGTCGTTCCATTTGATGCCGGATGGTCAGATGTAGGTGCATGGGATGCGGTATGGCAAGTTTCACACAAAGACGAATCTGGCAACTCAATGCACGGTGATGTGTTAATGGAAGATTCCCAAAATTGCCTGGTTGTTGCCGACAGTAGACTGGTAGCCTGTCTCGGGTTGGAAGACGTTATTGTTGTAGAAACACCCGATGCGGTTCTCGTCACAAATAAAGCAAACACGCAGAATATTAAACGCATAGTAAATCGACTAAAAAACGAAAATTATTCACAAACCGACAACCACAGAAAAGTCTATCGCCCTTGGGGTCATTACGACTCGGTCGATAGCGGCGAACACTTTCAGGTCAAACGCATTGTTGTTAATCCAGGCGGGAGACTATCTATGCAAATGCATAATCATCGTGCGGAGCACTGGATTGTCGTCAGCGGGACAGCAGTTGTTACACGAGGGGATGAGGTTATGGAATTAACCGCAAATCAATCAACTTATATACCGCTGGGTGTAAAACATCGCCTGGAAAATGCAGGCGATGTCGATCTGGAACTCATTGAGGTGCAGTCGGGTACTTATCTTGGTGAAGACGATATTGTTCGTTTTGACGATATTTATGGACGCACTTGCGATTAATTGGCGATATTCATGAAAGCATCAGTTTGAAATCAGTTTTAATTTCTTTATGGCATTACCGCCATTTCATTTCATCCTCTATCCGCGCTGAATTTTTAGGGCGATTCGCACGTAGCAAGCTTGGCGCACTTTGGATGATATTGAACCCGTTGGCACAAGCAAGTATTTTTGCAATTGTTCTTTCAGAAGTGCTCGCAGCCAGACTCCCAAACATTGATAACAAGTCTGCTTACGCCATTTATCTAATGGCAGGAACTGCTGCATGGGGCTTATTTTCAGAAATCATTACCCGTTGCACTACTGTATTTATTGACTATTCAAACACGCTAAAAAAGATAGCATTTCCTCGTCTTTGCCTCCCGTTAATTGTTGGTGGTAGTGCCCTGCTGAATCATTTGCTGCTTCTGGTCGCAATCGCCGTCGTATTTCTATTTTTTGGACATTTTCCTAACTTGGCGTGGCTCGCGTTACCAGCTGGCATGTTACTCATTGTTCTTTTTGCATTTGGACTGGGAATCATACTAGGGCTACTAAACGTCTTCTCAAGAGATATTGGCCAAGTAATGGGAATCATTTTGCAATTGTGGTTCTGGTTTACACCGGTCGTTTATACGAGCGATACCTTGCCCAAAAAATTTGTAGCCTTGTTGAACTTAAATCCAATGACGCCGCTCGTGAAAATTTATCAAAATGCACTGCTTTATGGTAAGCCGCCGGCATGGTCGGATCTGCTTATTCCTTTCGCTATCTCGGCGAGTATATTTATATTTTCATTCTGGATTTTCCGGCGTGCAAGCGCTGATTTGGTAGATGCGCTATGAATCAAATTGTTTTGAACGTTAGTGACGTAGGAAAGTGCTACGCAAAATTTACTGGATTGTTGTCCCGTCTGATGTACTGGGCAGGTCTACCCGTCAAACCCGCGTATGAGTATTGGGCCAACCGCAATATCAATTTTTCGGTTCAAGCAGGTCAGGCAGTCGCGATTATTGGACAAAACGGTGCTGGTAAAAGTACGCTATTAAAAATGATCACTGGTACTGTTCGTCCAACAACGGGAACAATTGCCGTTAATGGGCGCATCAGCGCAATGTTGGAACTCGGTCTGGGTTTTAATCCAGAGTTCACTGGACGGCAAAATGCATATATGGCAGGTGGATTAATGGGACTCAGCGGAGCACAACTAGACATGTTAATGTCGGGAATTGAGGCATTTGCTGAAATTGGCAATTTTTTTGACCAACCTTTACGTGTATATTCAAGTGGGATGCAAGCCCGCCTGGCTTTTGCTGTTGCAACGGCAGTTCGCCCTGACGTCTTGATTGTTGATGAAATCCTTTCTGTTGGTGATAGCTATTTTCAGCACCGGAGTTTTGATCGTATCAGACAATTCAAAGAGCAAGGAACATCAATTATTCTGGTAACTCACGGGATGGGTGACGTTCGCAGTCTTTGCGATCAAGTAATACTGATAGATAAAGGATGCATACTAAAGCAGGGCGAACCAGACGAAGTTGTAGATTATTACAACGCAATGATCGCAAAAAAGGAAAATGAAAATTTCAACATAGAACAAAAGCGTGATGATCAAGGCTGGTTGAAGACACGATCCGGCAACGGCGCCGCGACTGTCAAGAAGATCAGTCTGCAAACGCAGGAAAGCAATGAAAAACTAGCTGTGGCACAAGTTGGTCAGGCAGTCAAACTCGTTGTTGAAGTCGCGATTTTCAGAGAAATTCCGGAACTTGTTTTAGGCCTGATGCTGCGAGATAAACAAGGGAGCGTTATTTGGGGTAGTAACACTTGGCACACGCAACAAGTACAGAAACATCTGCATGAAGGCGATAACCTGGAATTTGTGTTGCCATTTGATTGCCAATTTGGTCCAGGCTCTTATTCTGTCACAACGGCTTTGACACGAGCAGAAACGCATCTTGATCAAAACTTCGAATGGTCAGACAATTCACTCGTTTTTGACGTCATCAACGTAGATAAACCACAATTTATCGGAAGTAACTGGTTGCGTGGAGAATTCCAAATTCGCCAAATCTCTACTACAAACGATTTGCTGAATTAAGTTTGGCTACCAAGAATTTGTCTATAAAGACGAGCATAGTTTGCCGCCATATTATCGGCGGTAAACAATTCCTGATAACGCTCCTGTGCTTTTTGGCCCATACAATGCGCTTCGGAAGGATGATTCCACAAATACTCCATTGCCTGGCGAAACGCGGCAGGGTCGCTCGGAGGAACGACAAGACCAGTCTGTCCGCCTATATTGATATAGGTTGTACCAGTACCAATCTCACTAGAAATCATTGGTTTTGCAAACATTGCGCCTTCCAGCAGCGAAATTCCAAATGCCTCGGAGCGCAGATGAGACGGGAATGCAAGGGCATAACACAAAGTTAGTAAAGCGACTTTATCAGTTTCCGGTAAAGCGCCT
>JAGWUK010000347.1 GCA_028868455.1 Burkholderiales bacterium
TCTGGCGGCGCGTGCCTTGATGGAAAAGGAACCGGCCTACAGCCAGGTCACGGCACGTTTGTTGCTGCATACCGTTCGTAAAGAAGTATTCGGCAAAGAAGTGGCGCAACAGGACGCCGCCAGCGAATATCTGGATTATTTTCCGAAATTCATTAAAAAAGGTATAGAAGCAGAACTGCTCGACGCCAAGCTTGGTCAGTTTGATCTGAAAAAACTGGCAAACGCGCTGGTGGCAGATCGTGACCTGCAGTTTGGTTATATCGGTTTGCAAACGCTGTATGACCGCTACTTTCTGCATATCCGCGGCACGCGTATCGAAATGCCGCAGGCTTTTTATATGCGGGTTGCCATGGGGCTGGCGCTGAACGAAATCGATCGCGAAGCGCGGGCAATCGAATTCTATAATCTGTTATCGAGTTTCGATTTCATGAGTTCAACGCCGACGCTGTTCAATTCCGGCACCCAGCGTTCGCAATTGTCTTCCTGTTATCTGACGACCGTGGCCGACGATCTGGACGGCATCTACGAAGCGATTAAAGAAAATGCGCTGTTGGCCAAATATGCCGGCGGACTTGGTAACGACTGGACACCAGTGCGTTCGCTCGGTGCGCATATCAAGGGCACAAACGGCAAATCTCAGGGCGTGGTTCCTTTTCTTAAAGTCGTCAACGATACGGCAGTCGCAGTTAATCAGGGCGGTAAGCGCAAAGGCGCGGTGTGCGCCTATCTGGAAACCTGGCATATGGACATTGAAGAATTCCTGGACTTGCGTAAAAACACCGGGGATGACCGTCGCCGTACGCATGACATGAATACATCGAACTGGATTCCCGACCTGTTCATGAAGCGCGTCATGGAGAAAGGTGACTGGACTTTGTTCTCACCTTCCGATGTCCCTGACTTGCACGACAAATTCGGCAAGGCGTTTGAGCAAGCCTACACGGCTTATGAAGCGAAAGCGGCAAGTGGCGAAATTGCATTGTCGAAAAAAATTCCGGCACTGGATCTGTGGCGCAAAATGCTTTCCATGCTGTTTGAAACTGGGCATCCGTGGATTACGTTCAAAGATCCTTGCAATATCCGTTCGCCGCAGCAACATGTTGGCGTCGTACATAGCTCCAATCTGTGTACCGAAATCACCTTAAATACGAATGACAGCGAAATTGCTGTCTGCAACCTCGGTTCCGTCAACATGCCTGCGCATATGAAAGACGGCAAACTGGACCACGTCAAGTTGCAAAAAACCGTGCGTACCGCAATGCGCATGCTGGACAACGTGATCGATATTAATTATTACGCTGTCAAAAAAGCACGCGATTCGAATCTGCGTCATCGTCCGGTTGGATTGGGCATCATGGGTTTTCAGGATTGTCTGCATATGATGCGTGTACCGTATGCATCGATGGACGCCGTGCAATTTGCCGATACCTCAATGGAAGCAGTCTGCTACTACGCTTATCTGGCTTCAACCGAGTTGGCGGAAGAGCGCGGACGTTATAGCTCGTATCGTGGCTCGTTATGGGATCGTGGCATTTTGCCGCAAGACTCACTGAAGCTGCTGGCGGAAGAACGCGGTGGTTATCTGGAAGCAGATTTTTCTGAAACCATGGACTGGTCTGTGGTGCGTGACCGCATTAAACAATATGGCATGCGTAATTCCAATTGCGTCGCGATTGCGCCAACCGCAACCATTTCCAATATTATCGGCGTGGCAGCATGTATTGAGCCAACCTATCAAAATTTGTATGTGAAGTCGAATCTGTCGGGTGAGTTCACAGAAATCAATGAACATCTGGTGCGTGACCTGAAGGATCGCGGCATGTGGGATGAAGTCATGATTGCGGATCTGAAATATTTCGATGGCAGCCTTGCCCGTATCGACCGCATTCCGGAAGACTTGCGTGCGCTGTATGCCACTGCCTTCGAGATCAGCCCATCGTGGCTGGTGGAAGCGGCTGCGCGTCGCCAGAAATGGATAGATCAGGCCCAGTCTCTGAATATCTACATGGCCGGGGCATCTGGTAAAAAGCTTGATGAAACATATAAATTAGCTTGGTTGCGCGGCCTCAAGACAACGTACTATTTGCGCACTATCGGTGCAACCCACACTGAAAAATCCACCAGTAAAACCGGCGCATTGAATGCCGTTGCCGTCGATGGTAGCCACGGTGGCTATAGTGCCAGCAGCTTAGCACCGACAACGCAGGAAACAGACGGACCCGCATGCATGTTGCGTCCGGGTGATCCTGGATTTGAAGAATGTGAAGCTTGTCAGTAAACCCGCAGCGGTTCTGAACTTTGCAGGGAAGGTGCAACGCTTTCCCTGACATTCTTGATTTTTGTATTTATTCGTAAGGAAATGAACATGTTATCTTGGGACGACGAAGTTAGTCCATCGGTACCGGCAGCACCAGCGATGCGCCCACCGCAGGCAGCAGATTCGCAGTTGCGTTTGCAGACACAGGAAATCGCGCTGAATCCTGCGCTGGTCACTAAACCAGTTACCGTCAGCGCACAAGACCTGGCGCGCCGCGTCAATGCGGCAGACAAGCGCATTATTAATGGTCAGACCGACGTCAATCAGTTGGTGCCATTCAAATATAAGTGGGCCTGGGATAAATATCTGGCCGGTTGCGCAAATCACTGGATGCCGCAAGAGATCAATATGCAGCGCGATATCGAACTCTGGAAAAGTCCACACGGCTTGTCCGAAGACGAGCGTCGGCTGGTGAAGCGGAATCTGGGGTTTTTTGTCACCGCCGATTCACTTGCCGCGAACAATATCGTCCTCGGCACATATCGCCACATTACTGCACCAGAATGCCGCCAGTATCTGTTGCGTCAGGCATTTGAAGAAGCAATTCATACGCATGCCTACCAATACATCGTCGAATCTTTAGGTCTGGACGAAGGTGAAATATTCAATGCCTACAATGAGATTGAATCGATTCGCGATAAAGACCAGTTCCTGATCCCATTTATCGACGTTTTGACCAACCCGGAATTCAAGACTGGCACCACCGAATCCGATCAGACTTTATTGCGCTCACTGATCGTGTTTGCCTGCCTGATGGAAGGCTTGTTTTTCTATGTCGGCTTCACGCAGATTCTGGCATTAGGGCGTCAGAATAAAATGATGGGCGCAGCAGAACAATACCAGTACATTTTGCGTGACGAATCGATGCACTGCAATTTTGGGATTGATCTGATCAACACCATCAAAATGGAAAATCCGCATTTGTGGACGCCAGCATTTCGCGACGAAATTAAATCGTTGTTTTTACGTGCGGTGGAGTTGGAATATCGTTACGCAGAGGATACAATGCCGCGTGGAGTGCTCGGCTTGAATGCGCCAATGTTCAAAGGATATTTACGATTTATAGCGAATCGTCGAGCGCAGCAAATTGGTCTTGATACCTTGTTCCCTCAGGAAGAAAATCCTTTCCCGTGGATGAGCGAAATGATAGATCTGAAAAAAGAACGCAACTTTTTTGAAACACGTGTGATTGAGTATCAAACCGGCGGCGCCCTCAATTGGGAATAGTAGCGGATATACGTTGCGCCGGAATCCAAAAAATGGAATGCTCACCGTTCACATCGAATGTAAAACGCGAGAGGCTTCACCAAACTGAATGAACAGTCATAGGTCGAATAGCTTTGAACTGTTAGTGCCGCAATACCTGGCGTGGCTGGGTATTGCGGTTTTTGGTATTGTGGCGAGCATTTTAAGAACTGATACCGACGCCGGCATGTAAGCAAGCGGGCGTTTCTGGTTTGCTGCTTAACCTGAATCCAGATAAGCGTCAGACAAACCGTATGGCTGAAGTGCTGCATCTATAGAGGGGATGCAGCAGTTCAGCCGGTGCCGTATTCATTAGCGCAAACAATGATGATGTTTGTGCCGATGAATAATCCGCTCGAATGGATTGAGCGGATTTAATTTATAGGAATTTTTCCATCTCGATTGAAGGAGAAACAAAATGGCAACTGCACCACAACCGTCACCTGACGCACCAGTCGGGGCGAAAAAGCCTGCGGCAAAAAAAACGGCTGCGAAGAAAGTAGCAGCAAAACCAGCAGCAAAGTCCGCAACTAAAGCGGCCGCTAAACCTGCAGCAAAACCGGCAGCCAAAGCAGCGACGAAAGCAGCAGCGAAAAAAGCCGCAGCAAAGCCAGCAGCTAAAGCAGCGAAGAAAGTAGCGGCAAAACCAGCAGCGAAAAAAGCCGCAGCAAAGCCAGCAGCTAAAGCAGCGACGAAAGTAGCGGCAAAACCAGCAGCGAAAAAAGCCGCAGCAAAGCCAGCAGCCAAAGCAGCGACGAAAGTAGCGGCAAAACCAGCAGCGAA
>JAGWUK010000348.1 GCA_028868455.1 Burkholderiales bacterium
CTGGAAGGCGTTGCCAATTTCAATAAAGCAAAAGAATAATTTTTTGTTTGCCTCCCAAAAAACGGAGCCATTGTGCTCCGTTTTTTTATTCTCAATCTACGAAAAAAGCCTATTTAGTGAAATCGAAAAATATATGCGATAACTGCTACGACGGCGAAAACCACTGCCACCCAGCTCAGCCATGAGTTCGAATTTTCAGTATTTGTCATTGATCCAGCATGCGCAGAGCTGCTTGTGTGGCCGCGTTTTCTCTTGAGTTTCTTGTCGCGTTCAAGAAAACGTTCTAAGGCAGAGGCCATTTCTCCTGCGCTTTGATAGCGATCCTCAGGATTTTTTTGCATCGCTTTATTAACAATCTTCGCAAGTGAATCGGGGATGCTTGGGTTGACCTCAGAAGGAGATTTTGGCGTTTTGTGCGCGATTAACCCAAGCAATTTATCGATATCTTGTGCCTGAAATGGTTTGTGCCTGGTCAGCATTTCGTACATCACAACACCAAGCGAATAAACGTCAGTTAATGCGCTGACTTGTTTTCCAGTCGCTTGTTCCGGGGACATGTAATTCGGTGTTCCCAAAATATTGTTATTGAATAAAGTCGCTCCTTGATTGCGAGATTCGTCTAATAGACGATTGGGTGCACGGGCGATACCGAAATCGACGACTTTTGGTTGTTGATTTGGCAGTATAAAAATATTACCTGGTTTAATGTCGCGATGAATTACTGCGTTAGCATGGGCATACGCTAATGCGTCAGCGACTTTATGAATTACTTTGGCTGTTTCAATGATATCGAACGATTTGCCATCGGCTAATAGTGCGCGCAAATCTTTTCCTTGCAAAAATTCCATTGCAATAAAGGTCGTGCCGCCTTCACTGGATGCGTCGTAAATCGTGATGATATTTGGGTGGGAAAGGCGCCCGGCAGCGCGAGCCTCGTTGATGAATTGCTGTTCGCGTTGCTTTTTATCTGCAGCGTTGTTACTTGTATTCAGGATTTTAATGGCAACATCGCGGTCAATGACGGGGTCGTGCCCCAGATATACCGTTCCGTTTGTGCCTTCGCCAATTTTCTCTGTCAGGTAAAAGCGACCTACGCGCTTAATCGGAAGCGTAGCGGAAACGTTGGTGGGCGCCGTAAAATTGTTTTGCATGGCGACAGGATGCCTTGAACGAAGCAAAATTTCAAGTAACTTGTTTGCCCTTGCGTGTCTCCTGTTTGTAAGGCGTACGGTCGTTTAATTCATCAATATAATCCGCTATCCCGTCTTGCTCTTTATCAAGAAAGTCGGATACGGCGTCGGCAAATGCTGAGTGGCGGATGTAGTGCGCCGACCAGGTTTTTTGCGGCAAAAATCCACGCGCCATTTTATGCTCACCTTGAGCTCCGCCTTCGAACGTCGCAATGCGCATACGTATGCAAAATTCGATGGCCTGGTAGTAAGCTGTTTCAAAATGCAAACAAGGAAATGACTCCGTACATCCCCAATATCGCCCGAATACAGTGTCCTTGTCATAAATGAGCAGCGAAGCTGCAATCGGCGAATTCAGACGTTCAGCAACAATCATATGCACATTGTCCGGCATGTTCTGACCGAGCATCAGGAAGAAGTCCAGGTTGAGGTAAGGGGACGAATGATGATCGGAATAGGTATTGTCATAACACTGTTTGAAATACTGCCAATCATCCGGCTTAATGAGATTTCCTGAAATATGTCTGAATTGAATTTCTGCTTCTTGAACTTTACGTCGTTCAGCCTTGATGTTTTTTCGTTTTTTTCTGTCTAGCACGGCAAGAAACTCATCGAAATCTCGATAGCCTTGGTTTTGCCAATGAAACTGTACGCCGCTACGCAGCATGAATTGTTGCTCTTTGAGTAGATCTGATTCCGATGCAGTTGGAAACAAAATATGAACCGAAGAAAAATCGTTGATATCACATAGTTGCAAAACTGCCTGTATCAGCGCGGTTTTTGCCGACAGATTGCTTGCCAGTAAGCGATTTCCTGATACAGGAGTAAATGGAATTGCCGACAGCAATTTGGGATAATAAATGTAGCCGTGTTGATGATAAGCGTGCGCCCAGGCGTGATCGAAGACATATTCGCCATACGAATGTGTTTTTTTATAAAGTGGCATTGCTGCCACGAGCAGGTCGGCTTTCCATAGGGTAATGAAGCATGGCGTCCACCCTGTTCTGGTTGAGGCAGAGCCAGATTCGTGCAGGGCCGACAAAAACGCATACGACAAAAAAGGATTGCGCTCAGGTTGCGCCTGGATCAGCGCGTCCCATTGCTTTTCTCCTATCTCTGTCAGAGAACTTGCTATGCACATGCGATAATGCGTTTCTTCAGAACCTAATTTCATGTTTGACTTGATTCAGATTTCGCTACTATGACAATTAAAGTTGCCATCGCTCAGATAAATAGCGTTGTCGGAGATTTAACCGGTAACGCTGAAAAAATTTCAGATTGCGTTTCTCGCGCGGCACAACAGGGTGCCGATATTGTTGTTACTCCAGAATTATCGCTGGTCGGTTATCCGCCAGAAGATTTATTGCTGCGTCAGGCATTTTACGCAAAAGCTAACGAGACGTTGCAAGTGCTTGCGGAACAGCTGGCACATTTTTCAAATATCGCCGTTTTGGTCGGGCATCCAGCTGAGCATCAGGGCAAGCGCTATAACGCGGTATCCGTGTTGTTGAATGGCCGTGTCGTTGGCAGCTACTTTAAACATGATTTGCCAAACGACATGGTGTTTGATGAAAAACGCTATTTTTCATCTTCTGCTGAAGCCTTTGTGTTTGACGTCAAAGGCGTACGATTTGGCATTAATATCTGCGAAGACACTTGGTTTCCGGACGCGCCGAAGCGCGCAAGAGAAGCGGGCGCACAGGTATTACTGGTGCCGAACGGTTCGCCGTTTCATGTCGGTAAATTACATCAACGATATGACGTCATGCGTAACAATGTGACTGCTCAGGGCATGTCATTGGTGTATGCCAATCTGGTAGGTGGGCAGGACGAGTTGATTTTTGATGGCAATTCATTCGTGCTGGATTTGCAAGGCAATATCTGTGCAAGGCTTAAGCATTGTGAGCCCGATTTGCAATGGGTAGAATTCGATGGTGCGCAACCACGCAAAACGGAGGTGGCAGAACCAGTTTCTCTGGAAGCGCAAGTGTATCAGGCGCTTGTGTTGGGTGTGCATGATTACGTTGGAAAAAATGGCTTTCCCAGCGTCGTGATTGGCTTGTCGGGAGGTGTGGATTCTGCACTGACACTGGCCATCGCAGTCGATGCTCTGGGTGCCGATAAAGTGCGTGCGGTGATGATGCCTTCACCATACACGGCAGATATTTCATGGCTGGATTCGCGTGATATGGTGCAGCGCGTCGGTGTCCGTTACGATGAAATTCCTATTGGTGCCTGTTTTGAGGCTTTCAGAACAACGTTGCAGCAAGAGTTTGAAGGCTTGAAAGAGGATACGACTGAAGAGAATATTCAGGCCAGGATTCGCGGTACCTTGCTGATGGCTTTATCGAATAAATATGGCTCCATCATTTTAACAACCGGAAATAAAAGTGAAATGGCGGTTGGCTATTGCACGCTATATGGCGATATGGCCGGCGGTTTTGCGGTAATTAAAGACATAGCGAAAACCTTGGTGTATCGTTTATGTGCATATAGAAACAGCCTGTCGGAAGTGATCCCTGAACGCATTTTGACGCGGGCGCCATCGGCAGAATTACGCCCGGATCAAACCGATCAGGACTCATTGCCGCCATATGAAATACTGGACGGCATCATGGCTTTGTATATGGAAGAAAATAAAGCCCGTGCAGAAATTGTCGCTGCCGGGTACAGCGAGGAGGATGTGGAGCGCATCACCCGACTCATCAAAATCAATGAATACAAGCGCCGTCAGGCGCCTGTGGGGATACGGATTACGCATCGAGCGTTTGGGCGCGACTGGCGCTATCCAATCACTTCAAAATTCAGAGATTAAATGTCAACACACCCTAAGGAGAAATGATGAAACAAATTACTGCAATCATAAAACCGTTCAAGCTCGATGAGGTTCGGGAAGCGCTGGCAGATGTGGGCGTGACAGGTCTGACTGTCGTAGAAGTCAAAGGGTTTGGTCGTCAAAAAGGGCACACAGAGTTATATCGTGGTGCCGAATATGTCGTGGATTTTTTGCCAAAAATTAAAGTAGAAGTTGTTGTGGATGACAAAATTTGCGACAACGTCGTCGATGCGATCATCAAAGCTGCTCACACGGGCAAGATCGGTGACGGCAAAATATTTGTTCAGAATGTGGAGCAGGTCATCCGCATTCG
>JAGWUK010000349.1 GCA_028868455.1 Burkholderiales bacterium
AAATGCGTGTTATTTGTCAATAATTATGATATTTTTAAATAATCACGCATTGAATGCTGTTTTATAAGTGAAATGAACACTATTAGCAATTACGAGATTCGCTCTTGGCAAATGCACATTTCTTTTTTCTTGATAAAGATGGCGTAAACTTCGGGATGGTATTTACCCTGTTCGCCTGTAGGAAGTTGATAATGAAATCCAAACGGGCGTTTGGTCATTTTGATGATTTTTCCTAATTTTAACGTCATTTTTGACTGCAACCGCGTACGTGCGCCGTAGAGTAGCGTCTCAACCGTATGATCGAGACCATCAATTTCGTAATTCCAATTGATAAATTCATTTTCTAGATACGGTTGCATTTTGTTAAACACAACACTCGTATTCACAGTCATTTCAAGCGTTGTTGGCGTCCTGAATTTGCGCAGTTTTTCAGATTTGGTCGCAGTCATTTTGATTTCCTTGTCGAAAATAATGGTTGCAAAGGTTAGGCAATCACAAAACGATTCACTGGGAAGTAATCCGCTAAAAATTCCTGCTCAGTCCGCACATTTTCAATCACGGGCAAGGTAATGGCTTCTTGCTTATCGTGAATTCCATCACCACCCTTAAAATCGATTTCCAAATCGAATCGTGGATTGATTCTAATCGGCGCAAGGTTTTTATATTCTTCAGGAAATTTATTGGGCAGATTTTCAACGGCATGCCAGTTCATGGCATCAAATGAAATCAATGCGCTTGTTTCCGTTAATTCGCCAATGACGCTGGCTTTAATCTGATGGTTGAGAACCTGTTCACGGCCGCGCAATTCTATCCGCCATTGATATTCGACGTTAAATAACTTGGCAAAGTTTGAATCAGGGATTTCAAACATAATCCCAGATTCGGCTTTACGACCTTTTTTGAGTCGACCCACGATAAAGTTTTTATTGGGATAAGGCTTGCCAAGCGTTAATTGATCTTCATTCAGTTGAATCCCAAATTCTGCAATGTGGATGGATTTAAGCCCCAGTACTTTCACATCGGCGTAAGGGTTTCGTATAACAGGAACGATATGTATTTTCATGATTGAGAAGATCCTTGTTGGATGGGTTGTGCTGGCGATGCGTGAGCTGGCTGTGTATGGGTGTTTGCTGGATCACGAATCTGGCCAGTCGGCTCATTATCTTTAGTGATCATCAATTGAATGTGGTATTCCTTGCCTGCTTCCAGCTTAGGTAGTGCTGTGGTCGCGGCAATTTGCTTTAAGGCGTTTTGCGGGTTTTCAGTGGCCAAGTTGATCTTGAATACCTGATCGGTGGTCCCAACGACAGGCGGTTGAAACGGCAAAATGGCTTGCGACGGTAAGGGAATCAAAGGCTGAGTTTGATGCTGGGCGTGATCAGTGCGCTCTGGAAACAAGCGGGCGTACCCATATTTCAGGCAATAAATCACCACGAGAGCCACTAGAATGAGTGGCATCAGTCCGACTTTATTGATCAGTTTATTCATGAGCGACCTTCATTAATTTAAATGAACAGGGCTGGGTTGACTGCACGCTTGGCCAGCGCACAATTGCTCTTGGATCTGCCATGCTTCTTGGAATAAAAGATGCTTGTATGCCGCATTGCCCGACTTCTCGGGGTCGTAACAGGTCGCATATTCCCATAGCCAATCAATGATGAGGGTTTGAATGTCTGGGATAGCGTGCTCGATGGCGTGTCGTTTACGGACATCTGCAGCTTCTTGCCCAATGTCTAAGCAGGGATTCATGCCACGAATTTGTCCGTAGATTTCATTGTTCAAATAAATTTTGACATCGGAATAAGCCGCATCCTGTTGTGCAAAATGTTGGAATGTTCCTTCAACTCGGAATTGATCTGTTTTAAACGAGATGAGAAAGACGGGACTAACCCCTTTGGCTTTATATCCTGTTTGCTTTTTTAACCGATTCTTTGCGTCGTAATAGGCTGGCAATGCGTTTCCATGTGCCGTGAATGGATCCAGCAAGGTCACTGGAGTCTCAAGGGTGATCTCCATAAAATTTAACAAGGCCAACAGGTGAGCCTGATCAGGAAGAATTAAGGATGTTTCTCGCTTGGTGCAATCTGTCACTTCAAAGAGATCTTCAAAGCGTTTAAAAACTTCCATTGAATACTCGGGTTCACGGTAATAAGCCCCGTGTCCGATTTCGATATTGATCAGTTTGAGAATCTTTTCCTGTGGATGATTGCCCGCAGAAATTTCGATGTTGGGACTGGATCCGTCCGCACCATACATCACATAGATTTGCCCTCCAGCCTTTTTCCGACCTGCCATGATAGAAGCCGCGACGCGATAGGCATAATCCGCCAGAAAAGCCATTTGCGAATCGGGTGGATTGATTAACAAGGTTGAGTCCAATCCTGCCTTATCGATTAAAGTTGCGGGTTGCTGCGTCATACATTACTCCCAAAAGAAAAACGAACTGGAATGTCGAAAAATGAATGGCTAATCCACCTAAACCTTCGTGATGGTGACGTTTTGGAGTCCGAGCATTCTTGATTTGAGTGGTGGACCTGATCGTCTGCGTTTTAAGCCTTCAGCAGATTTGTTGAGTTGATCGATAAAACCGCCAATTTTCGAGGGCGGATTGATTTGGAGTTTGACGATTTCACGGATAAAGGCTTTACGCATGCTATCAACGACATCTTCAACCAGTTCTAGATTTGCCCAATTGTGGAAGTTTTCATAAAACTCTGGACTGTGTTGTGTGGCGGTAATGCTATTGCCTTCGTCGTGGCAATATTCGTGGATCAGCACATTGGCGATATAGCCAAAGCGGTTCTCAGCGGCCATATCGAGAATATGGTGAGTCAGACAAATATAAGTGGCACTGTCCGTCCAAGCTTCGGCAGTATCTGAGAGTCCCACTTTGATTTTGCGTGTAGAGACAAAACGCGCATAGCCATTGCCATGACGCACATTGGGGATCAACTTTGCGTGGTATTTGCGAATGACTTGAAGTGCTGCGCTTTGTAGCATGGTCAGTTGGGCTTCTTCTTGCTCAGGGGACAGGATCTCGTATAGATCGCTTTTTTCCTCGGCTAAAATGCGAAAAGGCACGTATTCAAACACGTACTTTTTATTGAACACGAGGATGAGCCTGTTGAATAAATGGGCATATGCCATTAATTGATTTTCTGCATGCTGTTTGCGTCTATCTTTATGCTGTTGTTCTTCAACATGAGTGGTGATCAAGTGACCGAGCGAGGTTGTCCGTAAAACAAAGGCGGATTTTTCTTTATAAATCGCTTCTGCAATCATTTGTTTGGGTTCGTCATGCTTAACGACGGTAATACGAGGATATTGAGCAATCTGACTGAGCGAAACGTGCGTACCTTTTACGTCAGGAATGATCTTCGCGTCATACAACGCTTTTTTCAAATTCGAATCAGGTTCAAAATCATAGATTAGAATGTCATGAATGATTTTTGCCGCCTGATCTGCAGGGATTCTTGATAACTGTTTAATATGATCAGTAAAAGATTGACGTAACACGCAACAAATATGATTCCACTGCGGGCTGTAAACCACACTGTTGCGCGCCATATTCATCGCTAAACTTTGCTTGGTGACGACAAAACCCGCTAAACCAAATTTACTTTTCTCAAAATCTTCCACCCAAATGCCACGGTTATAAACGCCCATGTAGTGTTGAAAGCGCCAATTAATGTTCTTCTCTTCGGGTGTCGTGAATTTGTAGTAGGCAAAGGCATCTTCATGGCTCCACTGCATGGTGCGTGGATCCTGATTGATCTGGACGTCACGGATGTATACTGGGGTACTGACAAACTTGAGATGATGTTTTAACTCAGATAAAAGGCTGACAATGGATGTTGGATCGTTCTGAAACGCATTGATTTCTGAATTGATAATGCGGATCGGATGAGCAAGCGTACAGGTGACGGTACACCCTTGGTGTGAATTGGATTCTGGATGGGTTTTCAGTTCGAAACTGGGTTGTTGTCCTTTTTTCAAATCACTGAGATCCGTGTGCATTTCAAAGATATGGCTGCGCCAAGTGCACTGGCCATAACTCATGATTTGTCCACGTCCTACCCTGAACATGCCAAACTCAGCATCCCCTTCTTGATGGGGTGCGCCAAACACCCGAAAAAAATCAAGCTGCTCGGTATTCTGGAATCCAACCCCATCATCGTGCACTGTAATTGCAGTGATTTGATAATAGGTATAATCCTTTTTCGTCGGGAGGGTGCCTTTGGCAAGACTTCTGCTACCAGTATGTTCGTGTGTATGTGGGTCATACCAAACTTCTTCAATCACATAATCCAGATCAATAC
>JAGWUK010000350.1 GCA_028868455.1 Burkholderiales bacterium
CGAATCAGCTCTACCGCTGCGTCCGACTCAGAGCGGCTCATACCGGCGGTTGGCTCATCAAGCAATATCACATCAGCGCCGCCAGCGATGGTGATGCCGATTTCCAGTGCACGTTGCTCGGCATAGGTCAGCAAGCCAGCCGTCACTTCGCGCCGGCGCTTCAGACCAATTTGCTCCAAGACATATTCGGCGCGCTCATGGGCATCTTTCAAACCGCCCAGACGATGCCAGAACGAATACTTATATCCGAGCGACCACAAAACAGCGCAACGCAGATTTTCGTACACCGACAATCGATGAAAGATATTGGTGATCTGAAAACTGCGTGACAATCCGCGCCGGTTAATTTCGTAGGGTTTGAGTCCCGCCGTCGATTGTCCGTTCAGCAAAATGGTGCCCGAACTGATCGGGAAGCGTCCTGAGATCAGGTTGAACAAGGTCGATTTGCCAGCACCATTCGGGCCGATAATCGCAAAGCGCTCCCCTTTCGGCACCTGCAGGCTGGCACCGCGAATAATCTCCGCGCTGCCAAAGCTCTTGCGTACATCCTGTAATTCCAGCGAAAAGCCTGTCATGCTTGCGCCCTCCGCATCAAGTCTTCAATTTCAGTATTGGCTTCGCCCCAGTGTTGCACAAAGCCCGCTTTAAAACGTACAAACCCGATGACGCCGACAGCCACCAGCGCCAGCGCGATCAGCCACGACGATGTCTGCGCCGCGTCAAATTGCAGACCGAATACCTTGATCGCTGACGCCTGTGTGGACTCCAGTGTGCGCTGATACAGCATTTCCACCGACACAATCGCACCAGCAGTAGCGATCAGCGCTGCCAGCACGACTTTCCACATCGAAGGCCAGATCCGCTTGAATTTGCCAAACTTCACCATGCGTAAATTCATCATCAGAATACTGGCGATGCCGCCTGGTGCATACATCACAATCAGGATAAAGAATACGCCGAGATACAGTTGCCATGCCTTGGTAAAGTCAGACAACATCACGGTCAGAAACACCCCCAGCACTGCGCCGATCATCGGCCCGAAAAAGAACCCGATACCACCGATGAAGGTAAATAACAGCACGGCGCCGGAGCGAATGGCACTGACATTTTCTGCTGTGACAATTTCGAAATTAATCGCTGACAAACCGCCAGCGATTCCGGCGAAAAAGGCCGACAAGATCAAGGTCAGATAGCGCACCCATTGCGTGTCATAGCCAACGAATTCCACCCGCTCAGGATTATCCCGCACGGCATTCGCCATGCGTCCCAATGGTGTCTGCGTAAACGCATACATGCCGATCGTGCTGATGAATAGCCAGAATGCGATCAGGTAATACACCTGAATCTGCGGGCCATAGCTGATTCCAAAAACTGGTTCGCCAATGACACGGTTCGTTGAAATACCGCCCTCGCCACCGAAAAAATTCGGGAACATCAGCGACGACGCAAACACCAGTTCCACCATCCCCAGGGTGATCATGGAAAACGTGGTGCCGGATTTTTTTGTCGTGACATAGCCAAACAAAATACCGAATGCCATCCCCGCCAGACCGCCAACCAACGGAATCAGCGAAACCGGGAAATGCAAAGTTCCGTCGCCCAGCATATTCATTGCATGCACAGCAAAAAACGCCCCGAGACCAGAATACACGGCATGACCGAACGACAGCATCCCACCCTGTCCCAGCAACATATTGAAGGACAAGCCAAAGATCATCAGCGTTCC
The DNA here is from genome assembly GCA_028868455.1 of Burkholderiales bacterium. Classification (GTDB taxonomy): domain Bacteria; phylum Pseudomonadota; class Gammaproteobacteria; order Burkholderiales; family Burkholderiaceae_D; genus Undibacterium. Next base: position 1,727 of record JAGWUK010000350.1, read on the forward strand.
CATTTGCGACAACAGCGACAACGACGCCCCTTTGGTAAACACCATAGGCGCAATGATCAATAGAATCGCGAACAGGCTCCAGATAATCCAGCGCCCCAGATTCATCGGTTTAAAAGTCAAAGTCTTATTCATGGTTTATCCTTCGCGCGTGCCAAGCAAGCCGCGTGGCCTGAAGATCAGTATCAACACCAGCATCAGATACGGCATCACCGGAGCAACCTGGGCGATAGTCAGGCTCAGCAGGTCATATCCTGGTGCACCTGCACCAATGACGATTCCCAATTTCCCCAACACACTGACCATTGAGTAATCCAGTGCAACGGCAAAAGTCTGCAAAACACCGATCAACAGTGAAGCGACAAATGCTCCCGCCAACGATCCCATGCCACCGACCACAACCACCACAAAAATGATGCTGCCCAGCGTTGCCGCCATGCCCGGCTCAGTCACAAAGGCATTCCCGCCAACGACACCGGCCAGACCCGCCAAAGCACAGCCGCCGCCAAACACCAGCATGAAGACGCGCGGCACATTATGTCCAAGCGCCTCGACCGTCTCCGGATGCGTCAGCGCGGCCTGAATCACCAGACCGATACGGGTTCTGGTCAATAACAGATAAATGGACGCCAGCATCAACAAGGCAACCAGCATCATGAAACCGCGATACATGGGGAACGTTGTCGTATACAGCGTAAACAAATGCCCGCTTAATTCCTTAGGAATAGCGTAAGGCACGGTTGAGCGCCCCCAGATCAACTGCACCAATTCGACAATCACATACGACAAGCCAAAGGTGAAGAGCAATTCGGGTATGTGTCCGTATTTGTGTACTGAGCGCAAACCATAACGCTCCACCAACGCGCCAAGCAAGCCAACCAGTAGCGGTGCACATACCAGCGCTGGCCAGAATCCGATTTTGCTACTGATGGTGTAAGCGAAATAGGCACCCAGCATATAAAAACTGGCATGCGCAAAATTCAGTACGCCCATCATACTGAAGATCAATGTCAGACCGGACGACAGCATAAACAACAGCAATCCGTAGCTGACACCGTTCAGCAAAGTGATCAGTGTGAATTCCACAGCGGAGATCCTTTTTGAAAAAATTCTTGAACGATCGTACTATTTTGAGATGTAAAAAAAGAGAGCCGCCTCACAGTGACTCTCTTTTCAATACCAATATTTAACCAGGCCGCTTCATTTGGCAAGAAGATGGCTGAGAAGCGACGAAGGCATCGATTTTCTGATTTGTTTTCCAGCCAAAACCAGTATTTTCCTGATCGAACTTCACGTCCTTACCATTGGTTTTGACCCAGGTGGCGATGTACAAAGGTTGTTGAATCTGGTGATCGACTTTACGCATGGTGTCGTCACCATTCAGGCTCTTGAAGTTGGAACCTTCCAGCGCAAATGCCACTTTAACCGGATCAATCGACTTGGCAGTTTTAACGGCTTTAGACATCGCCGCCAAAATAGAATACGTCGACATGGCGTAATAGTCTTCCTTGTATTTGGCCTTGAATCCCTCTACGAGATCTTTACCGGAAAACGTTTCGTTATTGGTATTCCAGTAAGCGACATACTTAACGTGATCCAGACCTGCTGCGCCCATCGCTGTTGGCACGCCCGTTGTGGAAGCGTAGTAAGTATAGAAATTTGCTTTCAGATCTGCGTCTTTTGCAGCCTTGATCAGCAGCGCAAGATCGGCGCCCCAGTTACCGGTAATGACCGTATCTGCGCCCGATGCCTTGATTTTGGCGATGTACGGAGAGAAGTCCTTGACCTGTGCAATCGGATGCAAATCATCGCCAACGATCTTGATATCTGGGCGCTTTCTCGCCAGATATTCTTTGGCGGCGCGCGAGACCTGATGGCCGAAAGAATAGTTTTGACCGATGATATAGACTTTTTTGATGTTCTTATCCGCCGCCATGTAGGTCGTCAGCGCTTCCATTTTCATATCGGAATTGGAATCGAAACGGAAATGCCAGAAACTACATTTGCTGTTCGTCATATCCGGATCAACAGCGGAATGATTCAGGTAAACAATTTCTTTACCTGGATTACGTTCATTGTATTTGTTCACCGCATCCATCAAAGCCAGACCGACACCGGAACCATTCCCTTGCGTGATATAGCGATATCCCTTGTCAATCACGGATTTCAAGACATTCAGCGACTCCTGCGGGCTGCCTTTGTTATCGAATCCGTCAATTTCAAATTTGTTATCACCAGCCCACTTCTCGGCATTCGCTTTGTCGGCAACGTATTTAAATGAGTCCAGGATGTTTTGTCCGACCGGCGCAAATGGCCCGGACAGTGGGTCAATGTAGGCGATCTTGATGGTGTCGGCCATAACGGCTGGTGCTGCAATAGTAAATGCGACTGCGACAAGCGATGCACGTAATTGGAATTTCATTTGTCTCTCTCCGTTTTTATGAGTGGAAATCTTGTTTACACTTCTGTCGGTGCTACAAAAACCACCCTTGTTTTTAATCAGGACTGACATCAATCTATCCAGCAAGCGATAGCGCCGCTGAGAGAGTTTTGCGCATGTCCTTTTTTTAGTTCAACAAGGGCAGATTCATCCTG
>JAGWUK010000351.1 GCA_028868455.1 Burkholderiales bacterium
AGACAATGAAGATGTGCGCCTGAAATACGCCAGTCAGGTTGCTGGTATCAACAATTATTATAAAAACCGCAAAGGGATGCTCAACAGCTACGCCAACAGCGATTTCCTGGCGCGTAAAACCAAAGAGCATGAAGAATTAAAAGCCTGGGTGCATGCCGACGCAACAAGAAACAAAGAATTTTCTGCCGATATTGCGCAAGTTGAGCAACTCATCACCGCCCGCGATGCGCAGGAAAAACGCGACTTTTACCTGAAATATGCCATGCCGCGCTTCCTCGCCAACACGCGCACCTTGTATCGCCTGGCGATAGAAAGCGCCAAGCCCGATGTGGACAGGAAAGCGGGTTATCAGACCCGCGACCTGCCTCGCATCAAGGCGTCACTGGCCGCGATAGAGCGCAACTACGATGAGAAAGTCGACAAGGCGCTGACACTCAATGGCTTGCGTCACTATGTCGCACAAGCAGCCAGCGAACGCGATGCTGGTTTCGATGCCGCGCTGGGCATACATGACGGCATGTCGGAAACGGATCTGAAAAATCTGTTGGACAAACTTTACGCCAACAGCAAGTTTGCCGAAAAATCGGCACGCTCTGCCTGGCTGACGAGTCAGCCAAAAGACTTTCAGGCCAGTAACGACAGTTTCATCAAAGCCGCCGTCGCCATGTACGACAGTGACTTGAAAAAAGAAGCGGCAAACGATGAACTGGCAGGAAAAATCCAGCAAAGCTACGCCAACTACATGAAAGCCAAAATCGCCTTCATGCACAGCAAAGGGCAATTTGTGTATCCGGATGCCAATAGCACCCTGCGTGTCACGTTTGGCAAAGTCGCCGGGCGCGACCATGGTGTTGATGGCACGACCTGGAAAGCCTTTACGACGATAGACGGGATTCCACCCAAAGCCACAGGCAGCGGCGAATTCAATGCGCCGGCAGCACAACTGGCCGCAATCAAGTCCAGGGTGTATGGCAAGTACGCTGATCCGGTATTGAAAACCGTGCCGGTCGCCTTCCTGGCAACGCTCGATATTACCGGCGGCAATTCCGGTTCTGCCGCCTTGAATAGCAAAGGTGAACTGGTCGGTCTGGCGTTCGACGGCACGCTGGACTCTATTATCTCCGACTGGGATTTCAACAAGGCCAATACGCGTGATATTCAGGTTGACCTGCGTTACATCCTGTGGGAAATGCAGTATGTCGACAAAGCCGACAATTTGTTGAAAGAGATGGGCGCAGAATAAGCGTTATCGCTTTTCTGAACCTGAATAAAAAGCCACGTCGGACGTACAGCCGACGTGGCTTTTGCACTCTGTCCAGCCGCAGCACCACGCGGCACGCCCTATGGCTGACTGGCGCTCAGGTCTGACTTAACGGCAAGTTCGCGCAGATGAAATCGATAAATACGCGCAGCTTCGGCGACAGATACGGACTCGATGGCCAGAGAATAGAAAACATACCGCCGATAGTCGTGTACTCCGTTAACACTGGCTGCAAATGTCCGGCCAAGACGTGTTCGCGTACGGCAAAATCAGGCAGATAAACCAAGCCCAGCCCCTGTTGCGCAGCAATGATCAGGGCTTCAATATTATTGCAGCTTAAATTCACCGGCAGCCTTGGCGCAGTGACGCCAGAGGCCAGATTCATGCGCCATTCCTGCAATTTGCCGGTGCTGGGAAACTTGTAATGCAGGCAGGCATGGTGCTCCAGATCGGCAGGTTGCTCAGGACGGTCATGACGGTTGAAATACGCCGGTGCACCGAGTATCTGAAACAGAAAAGGCCCCAATTGCCGCGTCGTCAGACGCGAATCCACCAGTTCGCCGCTGCGTATCACGACGTCCACGCCTTCGGCAATCACGTCGATCAGTCTGTCATTGAAATCCAGATCCAGTTCTATGTCGGGATAACGCGCACAAAATGCTGGCAACACAGGGAGCAACATGCGGTAGGCAATCACCGGCAAACTCACGCGCAACTTACCGTGCGGGCGGGCGGACAAGCTCGCCACTTCGCTTTGTGCCTGTTGTAAATCGTCAAGTATGCGCAGGCAGCGTTGATAAAAGACATTGCCTTCCGCTGTAAGGCTGATACGGCGTGTGCTTCGATGGAAAAGGCGCACACCCAGCCGGCTTTCCAATCGCTGCACACTTTTGCCGATGGCAGATGCCGACAAACTAAGAGCACGTGCGGCGGCAACATAGCTGCCCAGTTCGGCGGCACGGGTGAATGCGGCAAGTTCACTCAGACTTTCCATCGTTGACCTCATCAATTACGGACAAATATTCCTTTATCAAAGGATATTTCCCCTGTTTTTATTTAATTACAGAAACAATATCATCAATGCGCACGACACCTGAAGCTTTCCCTATTTTTATGAATCTGAACTGATGCGCCATCGTTCCGCCGTGACACCGCGGAATCCCTGTCGCGGAACAGTCAAGCTGATGAATTGAACTTTCCTATGACGAATCGCGTTTCTCCCCGCAACCGGACACAAAAGCAATTAATACTCTGTGCCGTTTGCCTGGCTGCGTTGAGCATGCCCTTGAGTTTTACCGGACCAGCGCTGGCCTTACCCGCTATCAGCGCGCAACTTGGTGGTTCGCCGCTGGCGCTGAACTGGATTACCAATGCCTTCATGCTGAGCTTCGGCAGTAGTCTGATGGCGGCCGGAACACTGGCCGATTTGCTGGGTCGCAAGCGTATTTTTACCGGCGGCATGGTGTTGTTCATACTGGCCTCGCTGGCACTGAGCATCGTACAAAACATTGTGGTGTTCGATTGTTTGCGCGCATTACAAGGACTGGGCGCGGCGGCGGCTTTCGCCAGCGGGCTTGCTGCGCTGGCGCAAGAATTCGAAGGTCGTCAGCGCATGCACGCTTTCAGTCTCATCGGTACCACGTTTGGTGTCGGCTTGTCGTTTGGCCCTTTGCTATGCGGAATACTGATTCATGCCCTGGGCTGGCGCGCAATCTTTTTGGCGACGACGGTGACTGGTATCGTGGCACTGCTGTTTGCGCTGCGCTATATGCATGAGTCGCGCGACCTGCAGGCGCAGCGGCTGGATATTGCAGGCGTTGCGACTTTCACGGCGGCGTTGACGTCATTCACTTGCGGTCTGCTGCAAGCACCGGTGCGAGGCTGGCACGATCCGCTGGTACTGACTCTGGAAATTGCCGCTGCGGTTTTGTTGCTGGCATTTATTGTCGTCGAAAAAACACAGCAACGACCGATGCTGGATTTGTCACTGTTTCGCTACCCGCGCTTTGTCGGCGTGCAATTTCTCGCGGCGGCGCCTGCGTACTGTTTTGTTGTCCTTTTGATTTTGCTGCCAGTTCGTTTCATCGGCATTGAAGCACAAGATGAAGTCGGCGCAGGCTGGATGATGATGGCCTTATCTGTGCCGATGTTATTGGTGCCGATGGCAGCAGCGCGCCTGACGCGCTGGTTTTCAACCGGCGTCATTTGTGGCGTCGGCCTGGCAATTGCAACGCTGGGTTTGCTGTGGCTGAGCACGGTGGCGCTCGGTCAGCCTGCGTCGGTCATGATGTGGCCACTGGCGACGATAGGATTCGGAACCGGATTTCCGTGGGGACTGATGGACGGTCTCGCCGTCAGCGTCGTTCCGAAAGAACGCGCAGGTATGGCCGCAGGAATTTTCAGCACAACGCGCGTCGCTGGCGAGGGTGTCGCACTGGCGATTGTGGCAGCCCTGCTCGCTGGCTTCATCCATGCACGCTTGCCCGCAGGCGCCCATGAGGCACTGAGCGAGGCGGCGCAAAGACTGGTCATGGGGAATGTCCGCGCGGCACAGCAATTGTTACCAAGCGCCAGCCGCGCTGATTTGCTCAAGGCATATGGCGAGGCATTTCAACTGTTGCTGTGGATACTGGCGACCATTACTTTTGCGACGGCGCTTCTGTGCTTCTGCCTGCTGGGCGATCGCCCACAGCGCGAAGACAATGAAAACGCCGAAAAGCTGCCTGCGTAATTCGCCAAGGCAGCCTGAGCAAACGGCGCACTGGCGCGGCCAAATCGTCTCCGGTGCGGGCTGGCCCGGGACATTCGCCCGCGACCAGCCTGTTCCGGTTCAGCTCAAAGAAATCTGATATTTCTTCAATTTGTCGTACAAGGTTTTTTTGGGGATGCCAAGACGATCAGCGGTCAGCGCTACGTTACCGTTCTGGGCGCGCAGGGCATCGGTAATCAGGCTGGCTTCGTAGGCATCGACTTTTTTGGGTAAATTGTCGATGCTACTGGCTGCCTCGGTGACGGTCGTCGGCACTTCGCTGGCCGACGGGGT
>JAGWUK010000352.1 GCA_028868455.1 Burkholderiales bacterium
CACCAACATTATTTTCAGCAACAAAAAGGCAACAAACAAAGTCACAACCAGCGGAATCACCGTGATCAACAATGCCAATGCAATACAGGCCACCAACACACGGGGAAGCGGTGTTCGCAGCAGCATTTGTGCGAACTTATTTCCGTAATAGCGAAATTCATGCATTGCCTGACGGAATACCGAATACAGATACTGACTGGTTGCGTTTTTCATGACGAGCCTTTTTTACAGAAAACGTGAATGAGGATGGCATTATCTGCATTTTTCTGACACGCAGCCACGGTAATATCCGCGTCAGATTGCCGACGAGTTGCCTGGGCTTTGTGTCAAAGTACGCGTGGCCGGATTGCAATGGCGATGACGATGCCTACCTTTGCATTGTAGGCACTGTGCGCTGTACGTCCAGCGATGAAAGCCTGCATGGCGCTTTCATCGCGCACAAAACTTATTTCGCTTCCCCCAGATGTTGCAGGAAGAACGCTTCGTATTTTTTGTGCCAGGCCTTGGCTTTGACTACACCGCCCAGTCCATGCACGCCATCTGGGTCAAGGAACAGGTCAACCAGCGTTTCTTTGCCATTGTCGAGCAAGGCACGATACACATTGACCGTGTCCTGAAACAAGACATTCGGATCCTGCATGCCATGTACTAACAGCAACGGTTTTTTTAATCCGCTAGTCAAAGGCAGCAGGGAATATTTACGCAAATTTGGCTTGCCGCGTTCGGTCTTTCCTATGGTGCGGCCACTGTACCAGCTATTGTAATTTTCCCATTCTGTCGGTCCGGCACCAGCGATACCGGCAGCAAAGGTGTCCGGGCTGGTGTACATCGTGTACTGCGTTTGGAAGCCGCCAAAACTCCAACCCGTTAAGCCGATGCACTTGCCGTCTACGCCGAGATTTTTTTGCATGTATTTCGCTAAGTCTTCCAGATCCTCGGTTTGCGGTTTGCCAGCTTGTTCCCAGTTGGCGTCGCTGAACTGACGTCCATAGTTGGAATGACCACGCGGGTCAACGGCGACCGTGACATAGCCGTGTTTGGCTGCCATATACATGCCAAATAGATAGGCGGTCGGTTGGAAACTATCGGTTTCCACTATATGACGATCATTGAGCGGTCCACCGTAGGTGTAGACGATGGCGGGCCGATGGTCGGCACTGCTCCAGTCCACAGGTTTGAAGACATAGGCCTGAATCGCATCGCCGTGACGGTTCAGGTAACTGAAGCGCTGAGGATGCATGATGTCAATGGCGTTCCAGGCAGGATCGTGGCTTTGCGTCAGCGTTGTATTTTTGGCGTGGCTGAAGTCGATCAACTTTAACTCGGGACGGCTGGCCCATTGCCCTGCCATGCTCGCCACTTGCGTGCCACCTTCGTCGACAGCGGTTTCGCGATGATAGTCGCCAGCGTTGCCCAATGCGATCATGTTGCCACTGGCAATTTCCACCTTGTACACATTCATGGCCGCAAAATCGTCTTTGTTGGCAAGGACAAACATGGATTTGCTGTCAGGTGTAAACCCGATAATGTGATGTGCTTCGAAATTTCCCTTTAATATCGCCTTGGCATTGCCATTGCTGGTGTCAATCACATATGGTTGGCGATAGCCCTGATCATCGAGCACGGCAATCAATTGTTTGCTGTCGGGCGTGAAGCGTGGTTCCAGTACGCTGACGACTTCATGACCAACATGGCCGCGGCGCTCCAGAACAACCTGCGGTTTCGCGCCTTCTTCGGCTCTGCCTACGTAAATCCGCAATAATTCTTTTTCTCTTTCCCATGTGGCGAAGGTGTAGCGGCTGTTATCTTTGGCCCAGTTGATTTTGCTCATTTCAAACCAGACATCGCCGCCATCATTGGTAAATACCGGTTGTGGCTGGCGTACCGAGGCGTCGGCCACGCGGCGGATGTATAAAGCTGTTGCAGGGACTTTGCGTTTGTCGTCAGAAACTTCGCGCGAGACTTTTTTTGCTGTTGCAAAGCGCTCGCTATAACTCATGATTTCTACCTGGCGTTCCGACGGTGGCATGGGTTTGCCATCGTCCGGCCTGGTTTCCGGCGCTTCAGCAGAAATGGCCATCCATTGTTTATCTTCGCTGAGCACAGTTTCGGCGATTTTGTATTTTTTCTCGGCGTCATCGGGATGGATCAGTTCATGATTTAATTGCCGCACAGTGCCGCGATTGAAATCGGCGCTGTACAGCTTTTTCTCATCCATGTAAATATAGCCATTATCATCGGCATGGTATGCCACGATGCGCTCTGGTTGATCGGTCTGCGTCAGCCTTTCTATGCTGTTATCCGCCATTTTCAGACGGAATAAATCGCCGCGATACTGGAAAATCAGTTCATTCTTTTTGTTCGCCCACACCAGATTTTCGACGCCAGGATAAAGATCGCTGGGCTTAAGTTTTTCTTTCGCCAGTTTCTTTTTCAGTTCGTCACGCAGCTCCCATAATTCTTTGGGTTTGTTGCTGTCTTTATCGGCTTTGTTGTCCGATTTGGCAACGTCGGTTTTGCTTGCGCCGGATTGATCATTCCTAGTTGCTTTGAGCGCGGCGGCTGCTGCTTTTTCTTTCGCAGCTTCGGCTTCAGCTTCGGCTTTTTTTACATCGTCTTTCAGCTTCTTTTCAGCCAGTTCGCGCTTTACTTGTTCAAGGGCGGCGTTTTCCCATTGATTCAGATCGACTTTTTCTCCGCGCAGATAGGCCGCCTGTGCCACGGCCCTGGCCTGCCTTTCTGCGTCCTCACGATCTTTTTGCGCGGCTTTTTTGTCGAAGCGATCCCAAACTTCCGGTGCGTCGTAGGATTTCATCAAACTTGGTGATGTAATGCGCCGGGTTTCACCGGTTTGCGTGTCGTGCACGTACAGATCGGTACCATTCTCTCCAAAAGGATTCCACAAGTAAGCCAGATAACGGCCATCGTCGCTGAAATGGATTTGTTTAGCGGCTTTTCCCGCATAGGATTTCGCGCGGAAAATTTGTTCCAGCGTTAATTCTGACGGGCGGATTTTGGAAACATTTTCTGCTGTGGCTGCCTGGGCAACATGTTCGGAGAGAAGCGGGGTGCTGATACCTGCGCAGACAAGCGCAATACTGAGTGTGAGGATCTTGGGAGACATGTATTAACCTGATAATAATGGTGATTGGTCAATAGAAAATAAAACGCATTGCATTCAATACGAATATGAATGCAATGCGTTGCGGCATTAGGATAGCTGTAGATGCCTTCAGATATATTTAGTTCCGCGAAAATCAGCGCAAGTTCTCACTAATTTTTCGACAATCCGGTGAGAACACAGTTCTTCAGCGAACTGGCCTCACGACCAGCGCCACGCCAGCCAAAGCAATGAGCATGCCGATGATGGCAGTCAAGGTAAAACGTTCACCAAACATGAGCCAGGCCATGATCGCGGTAACGGCGGGTACCAGATACATATAGCTGGTGACCTTGGTCGCTTCTCCATGTCGTATCATCACAAACAGGACGGAAATGCCAACGCCGGAAAGAACGAAAACCGACCAGGCCATCGCCGCAAAAAATTGTGGTGTCCAGGAGATCTGATGAGTTTCCAGTGCCAGGGCAAACGGCAAGGTGACCAGCAGGGAAGCGCTGAACTGAATCACTTGACCCGTACGGACATCGAAAGACGGGCAGGTTTTTTTCTGGTACAGCGTGCCGACCGTCATGGAGAGCAATGCCATCAGCGCCAGTACGACACTGATGCCGGACAAGCCCACAACAGAAATTTTATTGGCGACAACCAGCCCAACTCCCGCAATTCCAAAGGCCAGCCCCAGCCATTGTTTTCCTTGTACCCGCTCGCCTATCATGGGACCGAATATCGCGGTCAATATCGGCTGGGTATTGACGATCAGTGCGGCTACGCCAGCGGGCATGCCAAGTTTCACGGCGCACCAGACACCGCCCAGATAGCCGGCCTGCATCAAAATGCCAGCGATGGCGATCGGTAGCCATGCCTCTCTCCTGGGCCACGGCGCGCGCATGCCGATGGTCAGTGCCAGCATAAATACGATGACACCAAGATACCGCAGGCAGAGAAAGGTCAGTGGTTCGGCATACGGCAATCCGTATTTGGCAACGACATAGCCGGACGCCCAAATGAAAATGAAAATGACCGGAAGAAAGCGGAGCAATGGTGAAGAGCGCATAGAGGGAGCGGCGTCGCAAGTGATAAGAGAACTTCGGAAAGCGTTGAACCTGATTTTCAGCCATCGGATTCTGGTAAAGTTGTGGCACTATCTTCGCATAAAGAAAAATGCCGATAGATGAAAAAAAC
>JAGWUK010000353.1 GCA_028868455.1 Burkholderiales bacterium
TTTTTCGACCTGCCCCGGTAAAGACGGATAATTGAAGGTCAGATCGACCACGCCATTTTTCAGTGCCTGCTGCTCCAGTCCAAGGCCGCGCGCAAGGCTCGTATCGCGCACAAATGTGCCGCGCCCAATTTCGCAACTCAGCAAACCGCTGGCTTCCAGTTCTGCATACACACGCGTGGCCGTCGCCAGCGCAATGCCATGTTCACGCATCAATGCACGCAAGGTTGGCAACTGCGTGCCAGGTTGCAATTCGCCACGACGGATGCGGGTCGCGATCTGGTCAACAATGGATTGGTAACGTGCTAGCGCCATGCGGACAGGTGGTTGGTTGAGCAATCATGCAAAGCAAACGGGCGACATTTAACAGCCAAAATCGCGATAAAAAGTATCTAGAACAATTTTTTGTTTGTATCAGATCACAAGATTACACTGCAGTCGCCATTCAGGCAATTTTTGCAATTTCAACGGAACCCATCACGATGATAGAGCTCTCCACCCTTGCGGCATTTTCCGGCGCCGTCTTTTTATTACTGCTGTCTCCCGGTCCCAACATGGCATTCATCATGGCTTGCGGTGCCCGTTATGGTCACAGCGGCGGGATTGCCGCAGCAATGGGAATAGGCGTGGCGGATATCGTTCTAACCATTCTGACTGCCAGCGGCATTACGGCTATCGTGGCTGCCTGGGCGCCGAGTTTCGACCTGATCCGTTATGCTGGCGTCGTGTATTTACTCTGGCTGGCAACAAAAAACTGGAAGAATTCGCCGGTGTCAGCCAGTACGGCAGATTCTGAGCAAGCGACACAAGTAGCATCGCTGGCCTTGCAGGCGGTTTTTCTGCGGGCGATGCTGAACAGTTTGCTTAACCCCAAAGCCTTGCTGTTTTTTCTGGTGTTCCTGCCGCAATTCACCAGTCCTGCCAAGGGCGGCGTGGCGATGCAATTGCTCATCCTCGGCCTGACGCTGAGTCTCATCAGCACGATTTTTCACGGACTATTAGGAAGCTTTGGCAATCTGCTACAACGCAGACTGGCCGGGCGCAGTCAGGCAAAAATCTGGCAGGCGCGTCTGTTGACTGCTGTATTGGTGCTGCTGGCGATCCGGCTGGTGCTGCTGGAACGCCCTTTGTCTTAGCCTGCGGCTGTGCGCAAGTTCAAACGGAACAAGGTAAATCAGGCGGAAGTATCGACGGATTCCGCTTCAAAAGAGGAGTCGCAGCCGATGCCGGCAGCAATCTTGCGGCTCACACGCTGCAAAAACCAGTTTTCAAAACGCGCTGGTAGCCATAGCAAAAAAAGACGTGGATGCAACAGCAAACCGCAACGGTAACGCTTGCCGTGATCATCCCATTCCAGCGCCTTGCAGCTGCCACGAAACTGCCACAAATAGGCGCGCGCCACCGGACAAGGTTCGGAAGCGCAACAAACGCCGCAGCCGTTGCATGTGTCCCCCAGCGCCGGTTTGAGCGGAGCATCACGACGCAGCCAGATCACCGACGCCATGGCCAGAATCAGCCTGGCTTGCGCTTACCCTTCAGCAGTTTCCACAGACCGCCGAGGATAATCGGGAAAATCGCAGCGCCGACACCGAACAGCACGATGGCGTTCAGATGTTCGCGTATGAATGGAATATTACCGAAAAAATAACCGCTCAATACGACGCTGAAAACCCACAGCAAAGCGCCGATCACGTTATAGACCTGAAATGTCTTGTGCGTCATGTCGGAAATACCGGCAACAAAAGGCGCAAAGGTTCTGACCAGTGGAATAAACCGCGCCAGCACGACAGTTTTGCCGCCATGCCGCTCATAAAATTCATGGGTTTTTCTCAAGGCGTTTTTATCCAGCCATTTGTGTTCATGCTCCAGCACCTTGTGACCGATCATGCTGCCTATCCAGTAATTCAGGGAATTGCCCAGAATCGAAGCGGCAACCAGAATCGTAATGATGGCAGAAAGATCCATGACACCAGTGGCGCTGAATGTTCCTGCAATGAACAGCAAAGAATCGCCGGGCAAGAATGGGAGGAGAACAAATGCCGTTTCGCAAAACACGATTGCAAATAAGACAAAGTAAACCAGCGTGCCATATTGTTCAATCACCGCACCCAGCATTTTGTCGACATGCAGAATCATGTCGAAGAGTTGCATCAAATCCATCACTATCCTAATGAACGAAACCGCCGCAATCATACACCATGCCGCATTGGCTTTAGCAGTGCGACGGTATAATCACGGCATGAATTTAAACACCTCCCCTTTTCGCCCCATTCAGGCACTCCCTGACAACCTGATTTCCCAAATTGCCGCCGGCGAGGTCGTCGAGCGCCCTTCGGCAGTCGTCAAAGAGTTACTTGAGAATGCGCTCGATGCCGGTTCCACCAATATTCAGGTGCGGCTCGAAGAAGGCGGCGTCAAGCGTATTGCCATTACCGATAACGGGCGCGGGATTCCGCACGAGCAATTGCCGCTGGCAGTGGCGCGTCATGCCACGTCTAAAATCAGCTCGCTGACCGATCTGGAAAATGTGGCAACGCTGGGCTTTCGCGGTGAGGCGCTGGCTTCGATTGCGTCCGTGGCCTTGCTGACGCTGACGACGCGCACCGCCGATGCGCCGCACGCCTGGCAAATCGAAAACGGCCAGGTGTCGCCATCGTCCGGTGCGCAAGGCACGACTGTCGACGTGATGGACTTGTACTACAACACGCCGGCACGGCGTAAATTTTTAAAATCCGAGCAGACCGAATTCGGCCATTGTGCCGAAGTCGTGCGTCGTATTGCGCTGGCGCGCCCGGATGTATCGTTTTCTCTCACGCATAATGGCAAAGCCATCGATCACTGGAATGTCAGCGCCATCGACAAACGCAGTGCGCAGATATTGGGCGAAGCGTTTTCCAGCGCCCGCCTGCCGCTGGATGAATCCGCAGGCCCTTTGCGTCTGCATGGATTTGCCGGATTACCGACAGCCTCGAAAGCCCGTGCCGATGCGCAATTCTTTTATGTCAACGGCCGGTTTGTCCGCGATAAATTGCTGACGCATGCAGTGCGCGCCGCCTATCAGGATGTGCTGCATGGTGATCGTTATCCGTCGTATGTGCTGGCACTGGATCTTGATCCGGCCCTGGTCGATGTGAATGTCCATCCATCCAAAACCGAAGTCCGCTTTCGCGACAGCCGTGCCGTGCATCAGTTCGTGTTTCATGCCGTCAGCCGCGCGCTGGCGCAGACCTCGGCAACAGCGTTTGGCACAGTTCCGGCACCTGCCACAGCAGCTTCCGCCAATGCTGTGTTGACGGGTAAAACACTACCGTGGATTGCAGGTGAGCAAACCACCTTTGCCTCGCAATTTTCGGCACCACAAACCTATCTGCCCAATCAGACCTATGGCAAATCCGGCGGTGCGGGCGTCGCGCAGAGCATGCAAAGCTATGGTGCTTTTTTCGCCAGCGACAGCGGCAATGGCGCCGATACCAGCGGCGCTGGCATTCCTCAGCCACGCCCCTTTGTCGCTGCACCGACCAGCAGCTTGCCAGAAGACGAACATCCACTGGGCTTCGCCCTGGCGCAATTACACGGCGTCTATGTTCTGGCGCAAAACAGCAAGGGACTGGTGCTGGTCGATATGCATGCAGCGCACGAACGTATTCTGTACGAGCAATTGAAATTTGCGCTCGATGAAAACAGCATGCCGGTGCAACCTTTGCTGATTCCGGTCACGTTTTATGCCGACGCCATCGAAGTTGGCACAGCAGAAGAACACAGCGACACGCTGCACAAACTGGGCTTCGACATGACGGCCATTTCACCGACCACGCTGGCGGTGCGCGCCGTGCCTGCACTCTTGAAAAACGCCGACGCCCAATCACTGGCGCGTGACGTCTTGCGTGAAGTGCGCGATTTCGGCGGCTCGCGGGTGCTGATAGATCGCCGTAACGAATTACTGGGAACGCTGGCCTGCCACACCGCCGTGCGCGCCAACCGCAGCCTGACCGTGCCGGAAATGAACGCTCTGCTGCGCCAGATGGAACAGACCGAACGTGCAGATCAATGCAATCATGGACGCCCGACCTGGGTGCAACTGGGTCTGAACGACCTCGACAAAATGTTCCTGCGCGGACAATAAGCATTCTCACAATGACACAACAAATTAACGCAATCGCGCAATTTCGGGCGGCGCCGCTATTCCTCCTGATTACCGCGTTCTTAATGCTGCAACCGCTGTCTACCGACCTGTATCTGGCGTCACTGCCGCATCTGGCAACGGTGTTTCAGGTGCACTCTTCCAAGGTGCA
>JAGWUK010000354.1 GCA_028868455.1 Burkholderiales bacterium
CGAAACGTTGTAATGCAAATTACCATCTCCCATGTGTCCAAAACATACAATTCTGCACTTGGGAAATTGCAAGGATAATAGTTTATTCGTTACCTCTATAAACTTTGGAATATTTGAAACCGGAACGGAAATATCATGTTTTATATTTTTCCCCTCCGATGCCTGGGCAGTCGATATCAATTCGCGTAATTTCCAGAATGATTTGCTGTGCTGCAATGATGTAGAGAGCGCCGCATCTAAAATGATGCCCGCATTCATTCCTTTGCAAAGAACTTTTTCCATTAATTGATTGAGGTGTGCTTCAGATTCATGGTCGGAAAGCTCAATTAAAACATAATTGGGGTATGGTTCTTTGAACGGTAAATCGAGTTGAGGATTGTGTTTTTTTACTAATGAAATGCAGAATTCGGACATCAACTCAAATCCGGTGAGCAAGGGGCCAAATTCGGTTTGTGCCAGCATCAAAAACTGTAGTGCGCGTTCAGGGTCATGGACTGCGACAAAGGCTGTTCGTTGCGCTTTGGGTTGTGGGCACAGTTTTAAAACGGCACCTGTAATGATTCCTAGCGTCCCCTCGGCACCAATAAACAAATTTTTTAAATCATATCCGGTGTTATCTTTTCGAAGTCCCCGCATACCATTCCAGATGTCACCTGCTGGGGTAACTACTTCCAACCCAAGGCAAAGATCACGTGCGTTACCATAGCGCAAAACGGCTGTCCCACCGGCATTTGTTGATAAGTTGCCTCCAATCGTACAACTTCCTTCTGAAGCTAACGACAATGGGAATAATCGGCTTGCATCAAAGGCCGCATTCTGGACTTGCTCTAAATAGCAGCCCGCATCCGCCGTGATAGTGTTGTTCTCTATATCAACTGCACGAATTTTATTTATTCGAGTGAGTGAAATTACGACAGATTTTCCTTTTCGCTCAGGAATGCTTCCAAGCACTAGTCCTGTGTTCCCGCCCTGAGGAACAATTGAGACGTTTAATTCTGAACACAGGCGCACGAGCATGGATACTTCATTTGTCGATCCAGGGCGCAATACCGCTATTGCTTTTCCTTTTTCACGCTGGCGCCAGTCCGTTACGTAAGGCAGAACATCGCTTTCACCAGTCAGAACGAACTCTGAGCCTATTAATTTGCGACAGTTTTGAATGAAGTTATTCATTACTTGATTTTTTTAGTGCGTTTGCCGCTTTTTTTAATGGTCTCAAATATAGGATTATTCCTAGAAAATAAGTGATTGATAAAATCGTTTCCAGCCACCCGAGATTGGCCGAAAGTTTCAATTGGTCACTATTTGCTCTAACAATACCTTCAGTAAAGTATAGCCAGATTAAGAGTGATGACCATTGCATCGTGTAATTGTCCTTGATCCATATTCCCCGAATTAATAACAGTAAAGGCAAAACTTTCAATACCATCCATGACCCCCCGGGACGTAGTGGTGCAAGAAACATTTCCCAGGAAATGCAGAGAACAATTAAAAAAAACAAACTACTCCCCGCAAGGGCGTGAAATTTTTTTTGTACTGCTGTCTGATTCATTTCGTTGAATGTAGTTTGAGTGTGGTTTGTGCCAATCGCTGCCCCAATGCAATCGCTAGCTTTTGGCTATCATTGGAAATAGGTAATTGCCCATCAATTCCAGACCAATGGGTTGCACCATAAGGGCTGCCACCTGTTGCTGTTGTCATTAGTTCTGGATGACTATATGGCAGCCCGACCAGTATCATTCCATGGTGCAGTAAGGGAAGCATCATGCTTAACAATGTTGATTCTTGACCTCCATGCATGCTTCCTGTCGATGTAAAAACACAGGCAGGTTTTCCTGTCAATGTGCCTGATAGCCAGTCTGCCGCAGTTCCATCCCAAAAGTATTTCATTGCAGCTGCCATATTGCCAAATCGAGTTGGCGATCCGAGGGCTATTCCATCGCATTCGGTCAAGTCTGACAGCTCGACGTAAGGGGGGCCGCTTTCTGGAATGTCTGGTGCGCTTGCAGAAATGACTGGCGATACGGAGGGGACGGTCCGTAACCTTGCGGTGCAGCCTGGGACATGTTCTATGCCGTGTGCTATATACTCTGCCATTTTTTGAGTGCTGCCATGACGCGAATAATACAGAACTAATATTGTGAGTGCTTGAGTATTCATAGTCATTATTATATGAGGCTTTATCGTGTGACTCTCGTAAAATAGATACCTTCACATTTTGAGTCAGTCTTTATGCGTTTTCTGTCGTGGAAGCAAATTCGTAATTTATTCAACTTTGCGTTGCAGCGTTTAAAGGAAGGACGTCTTCCACAAGTTGCAGGTAGTTTGACGTTTACAACTGTTTTGGCATTGGTTCCTGTTTTGACAGTGGCCTTAGCTATTTTTACAGCATTCCCTTTGTTCAATTCGTTTCGGACATCGCTTGAGGCTTATTTCATTCAAAGTTTAATGCCAAAAGGAATTTCTAATACGATCTTGGGATATTTGACTCAATTCGCTACAAAAGCTACGCGCCTGTCTGCTATCGGCGGCGTTGCACTTATGGTCACTGCCGTAACGACTATGGCGATGATAGATAAATCGTTTAATCAAATTTGGCAGGTAAAACGTTCCCGTCCTATTTTGCAGAGGGTGCTTGTCTATTGGGCGATCGTTACCTTGGGGCCTCTGTTAATTGGAGTATCTCTTTCGACTACGTCTTACTTATTTACGGCAACAAGCGGTGTAGTTGGTGCAGTTCCGCTCATAGGTGCTGTTTTTTATACGCTTGCGTCCATATTCTTGACAACAGGTGCATTCGCGCTTTTGTACCTGGTTGTCCCAAACAGAACTGTTGATTGGCATGATGCTGCTTGGGGGGGCTTATTTGCGGCTGTCGCTTTCGAGGTGGCTAAGCGTATTTTTGCTGTTTTTGTTACCCATTTTCCTACTTATACGGTAGTTTATGGAGCTCTTGCTGCCGTTCCGATTTTTCTTATCTGGATTTATTTATCTTGGTTTATTACTTTAATGGGGGCGGTTATTGCGGCCTCTTTACCAATCGTAAAGTATGAAAGGTGGTGGCATGTCGCCCGGCCAGGTAGCGCTTTTGAGGATTCAATTTTAGTTTTGAAGGTGTTGTTGTCTGCTCGACTTGTTGAGACAAGTGCCTCTGTCAGTGTTGCCAGGATTCGATCGGAAACTTTGTTTGGATTTGATGAGATAGATGGTTTGATGGAGCGCATGCTTGAGGCCGGATGGGTCGCCCGAATCGCTCCAGATATAGTCGGTGCGGGCAAAGAAATATGGTGGAAGAAGAACAATGAAGGCGCAGAGCAATGGATGTTAATTTTTAACCCTTCTTTGCTGCGATTGATAGACGTGTACAGGGTGTTTGTTTTTGATGCGAGAAATGGTGGGGAATTGTCGATTTTCGTGGATGAAATTATTAATTCTGGGTTGCAGGAGTCACTGCAGGATTATTTTTTACGCACGAGAGATTTGACATGAAATTCAGCCTCATAAAAATGGATGAAATTGATGAAGCTCTTTGTCGACGTTGGCAGGATATCCGTTTGACATCGTCAATTTATGGCAGCCCTTATTATCATCCAGAGTATGCAAAAATTGCCGCAAGAGCGAAGCAGAATGCGTGGTTGTTAATTTGTGAAGATGGCGGGCAAGTTTCTGGCTTGCTTCCTTTTCATTTGCGTGGGAGTTTTCGTGCGGAAGTAATTGGTGGTGTATTGTCCGACTATCAGGGGCCAATTAATCTTCCGAACTTTGAGTGGCCAATCAGGGAGATGCTTCGCGCGATGAAAGTTTGTCATTTTGGATTTAATCATATGCCAACTGAGCGGAAGGAGTTTGAACGATTTTCCTGGGGTCATAGCCGTTCGCAGATAATTAACTTAACTGGAGGATTTGAGTCATATAGTAAAAACTTGCTTGAGACGAGAGATGCTTCGTTGTTAAAGAAGATTAATACTAGCCTTCGAAAATTAAGCAATAAATATGGCGAAGTGCAATTTGCAATGCAAAGTCTGAGCGATGTTGACTTTCAGACTTTAAAAAAGGGAAAGTCAGAGCAGTTTATCAGAACGGCTGGCCATTCAAGCGACATTTTTTCTGTGCCCTGGATTTCTCAGATGTTGGATGAAATTCGTTTTTCCTCGTTCCCTGACTTTCGCGGCATGTTGTCAACCCTGAAAGTAGATGGGGTGTTACTGGCGGCACATTTTGGGATGCGTTCTGATTGTGTCTTGCACTATTGGTTTCCTTGGTATTGTCACGATTTTTC
>JAGWUK010000355.1 GCA_028868455.1 Burkholderiales bacterium
AATAATGCCACAACTTGAAGATGGCTATACAAGAATTGCGAATGAATTGATCGACGCAATTTCTGCCATCAGAGTTCCCGGCGAGGCCATGCAGATTTTCTGGTTTATCATCAGAAAGACCTACGGCTTTAACAAGAAATTTGATGCCATTGCGCTATCTCAATTTCTTGCGGCAACCGGACTGAAAAAACCAAATGTTTGCCGGGCGCTGAAAAAGCTGGCAGATTTGAACATGGTCGTTATCAAAAAAGATAACCACATTACAGAATACGCTATACAAAAGAATTCCAAAGAATGGAGGCCGTTATCAAAAAAGATAACGTTATCAAAAAAGATAACAAACGTTATCAAAAAAGATAATTTACCGTTATCAAAAAAGATACATACAAAAGACACTATTACAAAAGACAAAATACATTCCGTCGAAATAAATTCGACGGTTGCCAAAAGTGAAAAACCTGCCGCTAAAATAAACGGCTGGGCCTTATGGGTTGACATAAACCGAGCGCGTAAACGAGCTGACCCGATACCAACCGGCGCCGATACAAAAGCGGCGAAAATGCTGGTCAGTCACATCAAAGATCTGCAAACCATCAAAGACGTCATGGGACTTTTTTTAGACGACGAGGACCAATATCTACAGCGCAACGGCCACGCCCTGCGACTGATCAGCGGCCGAGTAAACGCATACATCAACCAGGCAAACAATCTTTTCAGCGTGCCAGACGACGAAGAAGCGCTGGCGGCCATTATGAAAATCGAGGACGAAGTGGCAGCGGAGGAGCAAGCTAAACATGAAAAACAATCAGGAAATATTAGCCGCCCTACGGGTGCTAATTGAACCCGGCAGCGTTGCGGAACTTAGAATAATTGACTGCAAAGACGGCAATTATAGCGCCAACTATACCGGATACTTTGACGATCTGGCGAAGATGGCAGACGCTGCTATGGATTTCGACGGGAAAGCCCCCGCCGTATATGTCACGCTGCATAAATGCAAGCCGGCATTGTTAGCCAGGGCGGCAAATCGCGTTATCAAGGCCGGCAAAAAGTCAGTATCAACATCTGACCACGACGTCGAAAAATTCTGTTGGTTTCCCGTCGATGCTGACGCAAAGAGGCCGGCCGGCATATCATCGAGCGCAGCAGAGCATGAGGCGGCAATCGAAAGAATCAGAGCGATCTGCAAAAACCTGCAAGCTGCTGGCTGGCCCGAACCGATTGCAGCCGATAGCGGCAACGGCGGCCACCTGCTGTTTAAAATTGATCTGGCTAACACGCCCGAAAACGTCGAGCTGATGAAAACGGCAATGTTCGCCCTGCATCAGCAATTTTCCGACGATCTGGTTGAGATTGACCGGACGGTGTTTAACCCGGCGCGAATCTGGAAGCTTTACGGCACGCAGACAAAAAAGGGCGACCCCACCGAAGACCGGCCGCATCGTCGAGCGAAACTGCTGCACGTGCCCGGCCAGATTAACCAGCTGTCTATTGATTGCCTCAAGCAACTGGCGGCAAAGGCCAAGATCGAGACAAAAACACCATCGCCCCGGACGACAACCACCACGCCAATCGGCGACGGTATCGACCCGGCAGAATGGTGCCGCCGCAACGGCCTGACCGTAAACTTCGACGCCAGCTGGAAAGACGGCCAAAAGTTTCAGCTAACGCCCTGTCCCTTTAATGACGCACATTCAGAGGCGGTCATCATCAAACACCCCTCTGGCGCGGTTTCGTTCAAGTGTCTGCACAATGGCTGCGTCGGTAGAACGTGGCAGGATCTGCGCGAAAAATACGAGCCTGACGCGCTAAGACCGAAGACCCCGCCGGCTCCAGCAGCGACCCCGAAGGTTCAGCTGAAGCCAAGTATTGACCCGCGCATCGACGTTGACCGTGATCTTGCCGATATGTTCGACGAACTTCAGGCGCAAGAACGCGGAGAACGAATTACCCTGCCGCTGCCATGGCATCGGCTTTCCCGGGGCAGCAACGCCTTAAAGCCTGGAACGATGACAATACTTGCCGGCCCGCTTAAGACAGGTAAATCATTTTTTACCATGAATATCATCAGGCACATTGCGGAAAAGGGTTACAAGTGGGCCTATCTACCGCTAGAAGATGACAGAAAGGCGTGGTCTTGGCGCATGCTGGCACTACTCGCCAACGATTACCGTATGATCAATTCCGACCAGGAGGGTGTCAAGCTGCGTGCTGATGCGCTGGCAACATGGCAAGACGATCTGTCGCAATGCCTGCGACAAGTCACCGAGAATCCCCGCGTCGGCATCAAAAACAGCTTCGGAGAAACGATAGTCCCAGAGGTTACACATCATCGAGTGCTTGGCTGGATTGCCAGAGCGGCAAAAACTGCGCGCGTTATCGTTGTCGACCCGATCAGCCAGATTGAGTTTAAAGGCCGAGACCCATGGGCGCAAGAATCTGAATTCGTCAGAAATGCCCTCGGCATTATCAGTGACACTGAAGCAAGCCTGATTCTGGTTGCTCACACCGTCAAGAGGTCTGGCGCTCATGCCGATATTGCTTTGAGCGCTGAAGACGTGCAGGGCAGCGCGATGTATACCCGGCTTGCTCACACCACTCTGCTGATTGACGCTTGTGACTTGCGAGATGTTGAGATTTTGCGATCTCAGGGTGGGCGCGAAACAGTCAAGCACGACCGAATCGTCACGATTGCCGCCGCCAGAAACGGAAGCGCGAGCCGGCAGCGTCTGGCGTTTATTCAGGATAAAAACAAACCATCATTCGAGGAGCTTGGTTACATAGCTCCACGGCAAAAGAAAGGCAAACAATGAAGCTCAATAAATGCGTGTTTTGCGAACGCTGCGACACGGAACTTTACACAATTAACCTGAGACTAGAGCGCAACGACATTGACAGCCTGGTGGTTGTCTGCCGTGATTGCAATAAGAAGTTGCGATGATTTACCACTCATCACACCTGCTTATCATCGAATACAGCTGCGGCCACTGGCGCGGCTACAACGTGAAGCACCGCAGCCCTTTGCGGTTCATTGTGCAGCTGGTGCCGTGCGACTGCCCGGGGTGTCGGAATGCCAATACCTGACACGGTAGCCCCTGACGACGATTACCGCGAACAGCAACGCCGCGCCGAAGAAGCCCAAAACGCCGAAACGGCGCGAATTTTTTCAGCCTGTAACGCTCTTCTCGCCCGTCAGCTGGTATGTGGTAAGTGCTGCCACTGGTGCAGTGAAAAATGCCAAGAATTACAAGCGTGGTTAGACGTCGGCGAAAAGTAACCCGCTTTTCTAATTCCGTGCCCGTGGTTGCATTTTTGTTGTCATCGACGGGTGCAAAGTAGCCCGACAAAATAAAACCCCGTGACGGGCTTTTAAAATACCGTAAAAAGGAGATTGGCTTAACTATGCCAGAACCTAAAGAATTTCCGTGGGGCGAGCTATGGGCCTTGCGGTCGGAAGCGATCATCATAAAGGAGCGCATCGAGACGCTTGAGAAGCTGATTAAAACCGAGTGCTGCATCAGATGCCTGGCATGCGTGAACCGCAAAGATATAGGCCCGCACTGCGAAGGCTGCGATATATACGCAGTTTTGGAGGTAGAACCATGACAAGAACCGGCTACAGTTGCGCGTTTATGCGCAGAAAGAACAAACATGGATGTAGTGCCGCCGTATGGCACTGGTGCAGCGAAATATGCCGCATCATCGACCCGATGACGTGTCATCACGACTGCCCGAAATTCGCGGCACTGGCTGATAAATACCGTCGGCATCCTAAAACGGAGGTGGAATTACTGTGAACATCTGCAAATGTGGCGCAGAAGCAGTAAAGCATCGAAGAGTATGCGCGAAATGTTTGTATCAATCGCAGATTGAATACCGCAAGAAGTGGCACAGCGCCGAATATGCCAAGCAATACGCGAAAGCAAACCGGGAACGGTTACGGGCTTATGGCACCATGAAGGCCCGAGAATATCGGGCTGCGAAGAAAGCGGCGGAAAAGCGCGCTGCAATCGTGGCCCGGCGACCATGGCATGAACAGGAGGCGATGAGATTATGAGAAAAGGCTGCATCGTTGATCTTTTGGCCCGCGTCGACTACCCGACCGACCCGCTTGCCGCTGCCGTCGAATGGGAGGTCAGTATAGACCACGCCAGAAAACGCCTTTTGTCTGGTAGACGTCAGGGCTTTTTGTTCAGTGTGGGGAAACAATACTCGCCGACTCCGGAGTTGTTGCAAGCGTGGCTTGCCGAGGGGGTGTTGATATGACATGGGAATATC
>JAGWUK010000356.1 GCA_028868455.1 Burkholderiales bacterium
ACGATGCCGGCCTTGCATTCCAGCGTCAGCGCATTAGTGCTGCCAAGCACGGTGCGCACCACGTGCGCCGTACCGAGACTGGGATGGCCGGCAAATGGCATTTCCGTCCCCGGTGTGAAAATCCGCATGCGGGCCGTCGCTGTCGCTGATGGCAGGATGAACGTGGTTTCCGACAAATTGAACTGCAGGGCCAGCGCCTGCATTTCCTCGTCCGACAAGCCTTCTGCGTGCTCAAATACACATAAAGGATTGCCGCCGAACGTGGATTCGGCAAACACATTCAGTAAGCGAAATGGGTAATTTCTCATCGTCCTGTTTTCCTGTTTTTCTCGTTTTTGACACGGTAATAGTCGCGCGCACACTGCACGTTTTCCGCATAGCTCACAACCAGGATCAGCCGCCTTCCGGCGTGCGCAATTGCGGATGCAGACGCGCATACATCCAGAAATTACCCGGCTTGCCGCGCACCATGCGATACGCGCGCAAGCAGCCCTCACGCTGAAATTCCAGCTTTTGCAGCACCCGCTGCGACGCGATATTCGATTCCAGCGTGGTAGCCTGAATGCGATTCAATTCGCGCACGTCAAAGGCCCACTCCAGCAATGCCGTGGCAGCTGCCCGCGCAATGCCCCGGCCCCAGAACGCAGGCGCCAGATCGTAGGCGAGTTCTGCACTGCGATTGACTGGCGAGACGGTATGTAAGCCAATCGTGCCGATCAGGGTCTGATCCGCCGCACTGACAATTGCCAGTCGCAGCGCCGATTCCGGCAGCGTTGATTCATAGTGTTCAAACTGCGGCAGCAGATCTTCCATGCAGGACAAATCCCAGCTTGTATGCTGGACGACGGCGGGTATGCGCAGATAGGCGTACCAGTCCGCCGCATCATCACGCCGCAAGTCGCGCAACAGCAACTCCTGCTCCGCCAGTAAAATTTGACTGCCAAGCTGCATTTTGCCTGCTCCTTGAAATCGCCGTCACCTGCCAGCTCCGGCAAAAAAGTTCAACGACGCAACATAGCGCAGAATCCGCGACGCAACAAGAATGCCCGCTACACGGCGGTTTAGCCAGAATACACACAACATGTCCTGAAATGACCGTAGTTTGTCATTTGCCCGCGTAGATAAAGCGTAGCAGACTGGTAAGCTATCGGTATTCTATGACCATACAGGAGCAAACATGTTAGCACTGCGTCCCAATTGCGAACGTTGCGACACCGATCTGCCACCCGACTCGGCCGCCGCACGCATCTGCAGCTTTGAATGCACTTTTTGCGCCGACTGCGCAGAGCAGCACTTGCACCATGTCTGTCCGAATTGCGGCGGCAATCTGGTCGCGCGCCCGATTCGCCCTGCCGCCAAGCTGGCAAAAAACCCGGCATCCACAGTCCGTGTACACTCTGTGATTCCTTAAATACGTCGGGACTGCCGCAAACCAGTCCCGGCAATTCGCCCGATCTGAGATGGAAATTCTATGTCCAACGCCACATTAAGTCCGCGCCACATTGTCACCGCATTGATCGTTATTTTTTTATGGGGCATGAACTTTGTTGTCATTAAAATTGGCTTGAAAGGCATTCCGCCGTTTTTGATGGGGGCGCTGCGCTTTATTCTGGTCGCGTTTCCGGCGATCTTTTTTTTGCCCCGTCCAAAAATCCCTTTCAAACTGATGTTGGCTTATGCACTGACGATCAGCCTGGGGCAATTTGCTTTTCTGTTTTCAGCCATGGCGGTCGGTATGCCCGCTGGTCTGGCATCACTTGTGCTGCAGGCGCAGGCATTTTTTACGGTCGGATTATCGGCGCTGGTGTTTGGCGACAAGCTGCGCCCCAGCAATTTGCTGGGCATGCTGGTTGCCAGTGCAGGCCTGATTTTATTGGGTAGCGCCAGCATCGCCAGCTCCGCTGGTCAGGTAACGCTGGCAGGATTTGCGCTGACGATCTGCGCGGCATTTTCCTGGGCCAGCGGCAATGTCATCAATAAAAAAATCGGGCCGACGGCAGTACTCAGTCTGGTGTCGTGGAGTGCGCTGATTCCCATCCTGCCGTTTTTTGCCTTGTCGCTGATATTTGAAGGCCCCGATGTGATACGCCATAGCCTGACCAACATGAGTCTGTCATCGGGTCTGACGATTGTGTATCTGGCGTTTGCCGCGACACTGACCGGCTATACCTTGTGGGGGCGTTTGCTCGCGAGCCTGCCGACGCACATGGTCGCGCCGCTGACCTTGCTGGTGCCGGTGGTCGGCCTGACGGCGGCCTGGGTCTTGCTCGGCGAAGCCTTGCAGCCCGCGCAGATCATGGGCGCGCTGGTGGTGATGTGCGGTTTGCTGATCAACGTATTCGGCAGCCGCCTGCTTGCGCGCGTGCGCAGCGTGTTTGCCTGAGCGCCCGGCGGATTTGCCTGCCATGCGCCGCCAAGCCTTGTATTTTTTGCTGTTGCCAGACACTTTGCTGTTGGATATGGCCGGACCGGCCGATGCATTTTCTTTCGCCAACCGCTATCAGAACGAGGTGTTTTTCGAATTGAAATTCATCAGCCCGTATCCGCAGGTGAGTTGTTCGGTCGGTCTGCAACTGGGTCCCTTGTCGCCCTTGCCTGCGCAACTCGAAGACGATGCCATCATCGTCTTGCCGGGTCTGGTCGGCATGGAATTTCATTACGACAGCCCGCAGGAACAAGCCTGCATACGATGGTTGCGCCAGCACCGGCGCAATAGCCACAGGCTGATGTGCATCTGCTCCGGCGCTTTGCTGGCAGCGCACGCTGGCTTGCTGTCCGGGCATACGGCCACCACGCATCATGACCATTGCCACGATCTGGCGCAGATCGATAGTTCCATCCGTGTCGAAGAAAACCGCATCTTTGTTGAACAAGGCAATATCAGCACCAGCGCTGGCGTCACAGCCGGCATTGATCTCGCGCTGCATCTGATCAGCGAGCTGACCAGCCCGATGACGGCGACCGCCGTCGCGCGCAATATGGTCGTCTATATGCGCCGTGCTGGCAGCGATCCGCAATTATCGCCTTGGCTGCGCTATCGCAACCACATTCATCCCGTCATCCACAAAGTGCAGGACGCCATCAGCAAAAATCCCGCCCACCCTTGGCATCTGGACGAACTGGCCGCGCTGGCCTGCACCAGCACCCGCCACCTGACGCGATTATTCAAGACGCACACAACCGTGTCCGTACAGGAATACCTGAGCACTCTGCGGCTGTCGCTGAGCGCGCAAATGCTGATGCAATCCGACTGGTCAATAGAACGCATCGCCGAAGCCGCCGGATTTGGTTCCGCCCGCCAGTTCCGGCGCCTGTGGCATCAGGCATATGCGATGACGCCATCGGCATTTCAATCGCTGCATCAGCATTAAAACCTGGACGTCTGCGCATGCTTAACGTCAATGGCACCGGTTTTATTTTCTGAAGAAGCGCCACTTTTTTGCTGGCGGCGTCGTTGCCGCCGCAATGCTGCTACTGCCGCCGGAACTGCTACCTGTGCCGCCTCCCGAACCACTACCCGAGCCACTACCAAAACCACCACCCACCCCGCTGGCGGAAGCAGGATGAAAATGCGTCACAATGCGTTTGCGGCTGCTAGCCGTGCGACTCGCCGGCGTCGTTTTTGAGGGTTTGGTAATTTTTGAGAGTTTGGGAATTCCACTATTGCTATTTTTCTTTGCCTTCAGACTGGACGGATGCAGCTCATGGTAATCGCTTCCATTGCTGATTCCCTTTTCGGCAATCTCACTGGCAAGAAAATTTTTGATGGTATCTGGCTGGATGCCACGAAATATTTCACGTAATTTTTCACGATATTTGTTTTTATTTTTGAGCACTTGAATATTTCTTTTCGAATCTCGATCAATCAACACTGGTCGCGAAGAAACACGGATTCCCCAGGGAATTTGCTTATCCAGTGCATATAGTTCAGGATCATCTGACTGATCATTCAGAATGACCGCGACCGTATACTCAACACAGGGTATCCATTCTTTGCTAGAGTAGTATCGTTCAATAGAATCACAAGCGTCAGCCGCTTTCTTAACAAGCGCTTCCACGCCATTATGTTCTTGATTTGCTGAATTGCCGTTACCTCCCTGAGTCAGCAAGGTCAGATTCTGACCATTGTTTTTACCTCCGAGATTGGCATTGAGTAAATGCCCCCAAACCCAACCTGCACCTTTCAACGAATTTTCGTCGCGAATGCGCGCATTGAGTTGCCTGCAAAGCGAGTGTTTATCATCTGGATTTGATTTTTCCGGCTGACGATTCGGTCC
>JAGWUK010000357.1 GCA_028868455.1 Burkholderiales bacterium
TTAAACAAATCTCTGGTCGATAAATATTTTAAAGGCACGGCCTCTAATGTTGAAGGCATAGGCGTATTCGAAGTCGCAGAAGAGGCATTGCGCCTGCACAAGCTGGCATTTGGCAATGACCCTGTATTGGCGAACGCGTTGGATGCGGGCGGTGAATACGCGTTCCGGATTCGCGGTGAAGACCATATGTGGACACCAGATGCCATCGCTAAATTACAGCATTCGACACGCGCGAATAACTACAATTCGTACAAGGAATACGCGCTGATCATCAACGACCAGTCCCGTCGTCATATGACTTTACGCGGATTGTTTGAATTCAAGATTGATCCGGCCAAAGCAATTCCACTGGATCAGGTTGAACCTGCGAAGGAAATCGTCAAACGTTTTGCGACAGGCGCGATGTCACTTGGTTCTATCAGTACCGAAGCGCATGCGACCTTGGCCGTAGCAATGAATCGCATCGGTGGGAAATCGAACACCGGTGAAGGCGGCGAAGATCCAGCGCGTTATGCGCAGGAACTGAAAGGTATTCCGATCAAACAGGGCGCAAGTCTGGCTTCGGTGATCGGTCGCGAGCAAATTGAAGTTGATATTCCGTTGCAGGAAGGTGATTCGTTGCGCTCGCGCATCAAGCAGGTGGCATCCGGTCGCTTTGGTGTGACAGCAGAATACCTGACTTCCGCCGATCAAATTCAAATCAAAATGGCACAAGGCGCCAAGCCTGGTGAAGGCGGTCAGCTGCCTGGGCATAAAGTCTCGGAATACATTGCCAAATTGCGTTTTTCTGTGCCGGGCGTCGGTCTGATTTCTCCGCCGCCACATCACGATATTTATTCTATTGAAGATTTGGCACAGCTGATTCATGACTTAAAGAACGTCAATCCTCGCGCATCCATTTCAGTCAAACTCGTATCCGAAGTTGGTGTTGGTACGGTAGCTGCTGGTGTCTCCAAAGCGAAAGCGGATCACGTCGTCATCGCAGGACATGACGGTGGAACCGGTGCCTCGCCTTTGTCGTCGATTAAACATGCGGGTACGCCGTGGGAACTGGGGCTGTCTGAAACACAGCAAACACTGGTACTGAATGGCTTGCGCGGTCGCGTGCGCGTGCAGGCTGACGGCCAGATGAAAACTGGCCGTGACGTCGCCATTGCAGCCATGCTGGGTGCCGATGAAATCGGATTTGCTACGGCTCCGCTGGTCGTAGAAGGCTGCATCATGATGCGCAAGTGCCATCTGAATACCTGCCCGGTCGGTGTCGCCACGCAAGATCCGGTTTTGCGCGCGAAGTTTTCCGGCAAGCCAGAGTATGTCGTCAATTATTTCTTCTTCGTCGCCGAAGAACTGCGTCAGATTATGGCGCAATTAGGTATCCGCACTTACGACGATCTGATTGGTCGTGTCGACTTGCTGGACAAGTCCAAGGCAGTCGCGCACTGGAAGGCTAAGGGTCTGGATTTCAGCAAAATTTTCTACCAGCCAGAAATGGCCGCCGACACCCCCGTTCGTCATGTTGATGTGCAAGATCACGGGCTGGAAAAAGCGCTGGATAACAAGCTGATAGCGCAAGCGAAGATCGCATTGGAGACTGGTGAAAAAGTTTCGTTTATTTCGCCTATCAAAAACCTGAACCGCACCGTTGGCACCATGTTGTCAGGCGAAGTCGCCAAAAAATACGGCCACGCTGGTCTGCCGGATGACACGATTCATATTCAATTGCAAGGTACGGCTGGTCAGTCGGCTGGCGCATTCCTGGCGCATGGCGTGACTCTGGATCTGGTTGGCGAGGGCAATGATTATGTCGGCAAAGGCTTGTCGGGTGGCCGCATCATCATTCGCCCGAATACGGAGTTCCGAGGCTGGGCGGTTGATAACATCATCTGCGGAAACACCGTTCTGTACGGAGCGATTTCAGGAGAAGCCTTCATCAACGGTGTGGCGGGTGAGCGTTTTGCCGTGCGCAATTCCGGTGCTGTGACGGTGGTGGAAGGTACTGGTGATCATGGTTGCGAATACATGACAGGTGGTACCGTGATTGTGCTGGGCAATACAGGACGTAATTTTGCTGCCGGCATGTCGGGCGGGATTGCCTATGTTTATGACCCGGACGGCGAGTTTGAAGCGAAATGCAATATGTCCATGGTTGCTCTGGAACCAGTCGTCGCAGGCGATGTGCAAGTCGCTACAGTAGATAAATCGCTGTGGCATAGCCGCTTGCGCGGTGGCGAAGGCGAGACTGACGAGGCGATACTGCGTAGTCTGATTGAGCGTCATTTCAAGCACACTGGCAGTACGCGTGCGCGCAATTTGCTGGATGACTGGGCACGTAGCCGCGCCAAGTTCATCAAAGTATTCCCAACGGAATACAAGCGCGCACTGGCTGAAATGTATGCCGCGAAACAGCTTGCCGCGAAGAAGGACAAGATCGCCGCATAGTCGATGCCACATGCGTCCGCATCAGCGCGGACGCAGGCTTCAGCGTAATCAGAGATGAATTGGGCAAGCTGCCCGCAACGATATTGAGGTAAAAAATGGGTAAAGTCACCGGCTTCATGGAATATCAGCGCCTGCAAGAAGCAAGCGAAGCACCACAGTCACGCAAAAAACATTACAAAGAATTTTTGGTACATCTGGATGATGCGCAAGTCAAGATTCAGGGAGCACGCTGCATGGATTGTGGCATTCCTTTTTGTAATAATGGGTGTCCAGTCAATAACATCATTCCAGACTGGAACGATCTGGTGTACCACGGCGATTTTCAACAGGCATTGGATACGCTTCATTCAACGAATAATTTTCCGGAGTTTACCGGTCGTATTTGTCCGGCACCGTGTGAGGCCGCTTGTACTCTGGGTATTAACAGTGATCCGGTCGGCATCAAGTCGATTGAGCATTTTATTATCGACAAAGGCTGGGAAAATGGCTGGGTCACGCCACAGGTCGCCAGCGTCAAGACCGGCAAAAAAGTGGCCATTGTCGGTTCCGGGCCTGCAGGGTTGGCAGCGGCGCAACAGCTGGCGAGAGTCGGCCACGATGTCACTGTGTTTGAAAAAAATGACCGCGTCGGTGGTTTGCTGCGTTACGGCATTCCAGATTTTAAAATGGAAAAATCACACATCGACCGTCGCGTCGATCAGATGCAGGCCGAAGGTGTGACTTTTCGTACCGGGGTGTTCGTCGGTAAAGATTTTCCTGCAAATATCACCAACTGGTCTAAGGAAACCATTTCGCCAGAGCAGTTGCAGAAAGATTTTGATGCAGTGATTATTGCCGGTGGTGCAGAGACGCCGCGCGATTTGCCTGTTCCAGGACGCGAATTGAAGGGCGTGCATTTCGCCATGGATTTTCTTCCTTTGCAAAACAAAGTCGATGCTGGCGATAAAGTCAAAGATCAGATCATGGCGACTGGCAAGCATGTGGTCGTGATCGGAGGTGGCGACACCGGGTCAGATTGCGTAGGTACGTCCAATCGCCATGGCGCCAAATCAGTGACGCAGTTTGAATTGATGCCTCAACCGCCAGAACAAGAAAATAAAGCCTTGGTATGGCCATACTGGCCGACGAAATTGCGCACATCTTCTTCGCACGAAGAAGGTTGCGAACGTGATTGGGCGGTAGCGACTAAGCGTCTGGAAGGTAAGGCGGGCAAGGTCGATAAGCTGATTGCTTGTCGCGTTGAGTGGAAAGACGGCAAGATGCAAGAGGTTCCAGATTCTGAGTTCGAGATGAAGGCCGATCTGGTTCTGCTGGCAATGGGTTTCGTTTCACCGGTTCAGCAAGTGTTGGATGCATTTGGCGTTGAGAAAGACAGTCGCGGTAACGCGCGCGCCAGCACTGAAGGGAACGGCTGCTACAAGACCAATGTTGATAAAGTCTATGCAGCTGGCGACATGCGGCGCGGGCAGTCTCTGGTGGTGTGGGCAATCCGCGAAGGGCGCCAATGCGCGCGCGAAGTAGACGCATTTTTGATGGGCGACTCTGTTTTGCCACGTTAAAAATACTGGCTGATTTCTTAATGTATGCGAGAAATCAGCCAGAAAAAGCTTGAGCAAATGTAAATATAATGATTTTTAATGACTACAGGTTCATTAATTTAACGGTATTTTTACTGTCGATTTTGAATTAAATTTCAAAATGAAATTTTTTTTCAAAATTTAAATTCGAAAATATTGCATTTGCTGAATAAAAAATATTTCATTAATTATTTGTCAAAATTAAGCATTCAACTCGCTTTCTTGTTCTGCATTACAATCTAGCCTTTGCAAAA
>JAGWUK010000358.1 GCA_028868455.1 Burkholderiales bacterium
GCTTCGGCGATGTGGTAGCCGGAGATCGATACCGAGTAGAAATTGCGCACCTGATGATGGACGAAGTATTCCTGAATATCGCCCATCACTTTTAAGGAAAATTCTGTCGAGAAGATGCAGGTGTTTTGCCCCTGATCTTCTTTCAGGATATCGGCTTGCACGGTGCCGCGCACATTCATCAGCACCCAGGCGCGGATTTTTGCGGCTTCGTCGGTGGTTGGTTCGCGCTTGTTATCGGCACGGAATTTATCCATTTGCTGATCAATTGCGGTGTTCATGAAGAACGCCAGTATCGTCGGCGCCGGGCCGTTAATCGTCATCGATACGGAGGTCGCCGGATCGCACAGGTCGAAGCCGTCGTACAAGACTTTCATGTCGTCGAGCGTCGCTACCGAGACGCCGGAGTTACCGATCTTGCCGTAGATATCCGGGCGGATGGCCGGGTCGGCGCCGTACAAAGTCACGGAATCGAACGCGGTCGACAGGCGTTTTGCTTCCATGCCTTGCGACACCAGTTTGAAGCGGCGGTTGGTGCGATATGGATCACCTTCGCCGGCAAACATGCGGGTCGGGTCTTCGCCTTCGCGTTTGAAGGCGAACACGCCAGCGGTGTAAGGGAAAGAACCCGGGACGTTTTCCAGCATCAGCCAGCGCAGGATTTCGCCATGGTCGGCAAAGCGCGGCAGCGAGACTTTGCGTATCGTCGTACCGGACAAGGATTTGTAGGTCAGGCGCGTGCGGATTTCCTTGTCGCGGATTTTGACGACGTATTCATCGCCTGCATAAGCGGCTTGCATGTCGGGCCACATCGCGACCAGTTTTTTGGATTCTGCACTCAGGTGATTGTCGCGTTCGGTGATCAGATCATCGATGGCGGCGAATGCATCACCGGCTTTACCGGCCTTGTTCAGCATGCGTCTGGTTTCCTGCAATTGCTGACGCTCGCGGGCGAAGCCGACTTGTTTCGCTGTCGTTTTGTGATAGCCGCGTACGCTGTCGGCGATCTCGGCCAGATAGCGGCTGCGTGCCGGCGGCACGATGACATTTTTGGCGCTGGAGAATTTAACTGTAACCGGCGCCAGTTTGCCTGGCTGTGCTTTCAATCCGCGTGCGGTCAACGCTGGCAGCAACCCCTGATACAAAGCCGTGACGCCATCGTCGTTGAAGCGCGATGCCTGCGTGCCGTAGACGGGCATGTCGTCCGGTTTTTGGCTCCAGAGTTCGCGGTTGCGCTGGTATTGTTTGGCGACGTCGCGCAGTGCATCTTGCGCACCTTTACGATCGAATTTATTGATCGCGACGAAGTCGGCAAAATCGAGCATGTCGATTTTTTCCAGTTGCGACGCAGCGCCGAATTCCGGCGTCATCACGTACATGGACAGATCGACATGCGGCACAATCGCGGCATCGCCCTGGCCAATGCCGGATGTCTCGACGATCACCAGATCGAAGCCAGCAACTTTGCACGCCGCGATCACGTCCGGCAAGGCTTGCGAAATTTCCGACCCGGCTTCGCGCGTTGCCAGCGAACGCATGAAGACTTTCAGATTGCCTTTCCACGGATTGATCGCATTCATGCGGATGCGGTCGCCCAGCAATGCACCGCCGGATTTGCGACGGGATGGATCAATCGAGATCAATGCGATATTTAACTGATCGTCCTGATCGAGGCGAATGCGACGGATCAACTCGTCCGTCAGCGAGGATTTACCCGCGCCGCCAGTGCCGGTGATGCCGAAGGCCGGCACCTTGATCTGTTCAGCCGCTTTCAAAATTTCGCTGCGTAGCGCTGGTGCAACTTTGTCGTTTTCGAGTGCGGTAATCAGTTGTGCCAATGGCCGGTGTCTGGCGGTGATGTCGCCTTCGTGCAAGACCTCAAGCGTGGTTGGCGCATAGCCGGACAAATCGACATCGCAGGCTTGTATCATCGACAAAATCATGCCGACCAGGCCCATGCGCTGACCGTCTTCCGGGCTGAAAATGCGTGTCACGCCATACGCGTGCAGGTCGGCGATTTCTTCCGGCACGATCACCCCGCCGCCGCCGCCGAATACCTTGATATGCGCACCGCCGCGTTGCTTGAGCAGATCGATCATGTATTTGAAATATTCGACGTGACCACCCTGATAGCTGGAAATCGCAATCCCTTGCGCATCTTCCTGCAAGGCGGCGGTGACAATTTCTTCCACCGAGCGGTTGTGACCGAGATGGATTACTTCGGCACCGTTCGCCATCAGTATGCGGCGCATGATGTTGATGGACGCGTCGTGCCCGTCGAACAGCGACGCGGCTGTCACGAAACGGACTTTGTTGGCGGGTTTATATTCAGTCAGGTTTTGGGCTACGGACAAGTCGGTCATGTCTTCCTCAACGGTCTGGGTGGTTGCGGCGGGGCAATCATCTGCCTCGCCGACAAGCGAATTGATCAGCTAAGTTATATGACGTTAACGTAAACGTCAATACGAATATGTAAAATTGAACACGCTTTACTGGTGCGGGTTTCAGGCCAAAAATGCTTGAAAAGGCGCATGGATATTGCGGTCTCCTGTTTTGGCGTTCTACGCCCGTCTGCCTTGGCAGCAAACGGGCATACGCATCGCTCTCCGGTGTCAGGCGACGCGCGACAATGCCACGGCACCAGTCTTGGCCTGAGTCAGCAATTGGGCTTTTTCTGCATGATACGCCTGCATCGCCTTCTCTTTGACATGACCGAAACCACGGACTTTTTCCGGCAAGGACGCAACGGCGATGGCGGTGTCCAGATTCTCTTTGCTGAGAGTGGCAATCAGCATCAGGATGGTGTCGCGGTATTCCGTGATCATGGCGCGTTCGGCTTTGCGTTCGTCGGTATAGCCGAAGATATCCAGCTTGCCGCCGCGCAGGCCTTTGCATTTCGCCAGCAGTTTGAATGCCTGCCAGACCCACGAGCCGTATTGCGCTTTAATCAGGTGACCCTGATTGTCTTTTTTGGACAACAAGGGCGGCGCCAGATTGAATTTCAGGCTGAAATCGCCTTCAAATTGCTGTTGCAGTTTTTCGGTGAACTTGCCATCGGTGTACAGACGGGCGACTTCGTACTCGTCTTTGTAGGCCATCAGTTTGAAATAGTATTTGGCAACGGCCATGCTGAGTTTATTGCCGTTACCCAGTGCTGCTTCAGCCATGCGGACGCGGTTCACCAGATCGCTGTATTGCGCAGCATATGCGGCATTTTGATAATCGGTCAGATAGGCAACGCGTTGTTTAACCAGGTTGTCTAGGCTGGCTGGCATCTGCACGACGATGGCTTGCGCCGGAATCGCGATTTTTTCCACACGCGCCAGATCGACTGCGGCGCGACGTCCCCACAAAAAGGCTTTTTTATTCGACTCAATGGCGACGCCGTTTAATTCAATGGCGCGCAATAAGGCAGCTTCGGATACCGGGATTGCGCCTTTTTGATAGGCAAAACCGAGCATGAACAGATTGGTCGCAATCGAGTCGCCCATCAGTGCGGTGGCCAGCTTGGTCGCGTTGATGAAATCCACATTGCCGCCGACCGACTCTGCAATCAGATGCTCGGTCGATTCCAGCGGAAATTGCCAGTCCGGCGTTTTGGCAAACGCGCCAGTTGGCTGCTCATGCGTATTGATGACGGCACGGGTGCGGCCGGAACGCATTTTGGAAATCGCATCGTGTGCGCCAGCAGTCAGAATATCGCAGCCCAATACCAGATCGGCTTCACCGGTCGAAATGCGTTGCGCGCGCAGCTTTGCACCTTGATTCACGATGCGGATATGCGAAGTGACCGAGCCATTTTTCTGCGACATACCGGTCATATCCAGCACCGATGCGCCTTTGCCTTCCAGATGCGCGGCCATACCGAGCAAGGCGCCAACGGTGATCACACCAGTGCCGCCGATACCGTTCAACAGAATGTTGTACGCGCTGTCGCACGCTGGCAGACGAGGTTCTGGCAAGCTGCCGAAATCATCAGTCCTGGCTGTGCCGGTTTTCGATTTGCGCAGCTTGCCGCCTTCAACGGTGACAAAGCTAGGACAAAAACCTTTGACGCAGGAATAATCTTTATTGCATGACGACTGATCGATAGCGCGCTTGCGGCCGAACTCGGTTTCCAGCGGCAAGATCGAGGTACAGTTGGATTGCACGCCGCAATCGCCGCAGCCTTCGCAGACGGCTTCGTTGATGAACATGCGTTGATTCGGGTCGGGGAACTGGCCTTTTTTACGGCGACGACGTTTCTCTGC
>JAGWUK010000359.1 GCA_028868455.1 Burkholderiales bacterium
GAAAATGAAAATTGTGATGCAAACAATCACAGGACAGACGCAGCCTTAACACGGCAGGCGCTACGATCAGCCGCGTAGCTCTCAGCGGAAAATATCGCGTTGATTTTCATCCTTACTGGCGGGAGAAGTTTTTTTGCCCGGCAAGGCTTTTTCCGGGGTGGCGGTGATTTTTTCGGTTGCCGATTTCGCGTCCGGTTTCAGCTCAGGCAAGGCGCGGCGCCAGTTCTCGGGCGTGCACCTGTCCCAATGCGTGTCGGCCACATAAAACAAGGCGGCCTGTGTGCGCGACAGGTGATAGAAAGAAGGTTGCTGAATCACTTTGACAATGCCGTCGCTGACGAAAAACTCAATGGAAAAGCGCGGATACGCCATCACCACGCCGCCATTGGCAAAGAAGACTTCTTCCGGCTTGATGATCTCGGCGACTTTTTCTTCGCTAGTACCCGTCGTGACCAGACTCAGGCTGTGGCGCGTTTTTTCAAACAGATTGCGCGCCTCCATGTTCTCTCTGGCCGAGTTCAGCTTGCGGAAGATATTGAAAGGATTGGTACCCATATCAACCAGTGCGCCGATCTGCGACAAGGCTGGGTCATTGACCACGGCCATGATGCTGCGGAATGTTGATTTGCCGGTGAAATGCAGTTTCACCGACGTTGCCGATTGCGTCACCCTCAGCAAGGCCTCCGTCCAGGCGGTTGCCGATTTGGCCCAATGATTATCGGTGGCAGTCGAATAACCGCGGCAACTGTAAAACGCCAGCGCATCCTGGCGCGTGACAGTGCCAAAGAATTTGCCATCGATGAACACCAACCCACCAATATCGCCTTCGGTCAGCGCCACATAAGCGATATTGCGCCCGCTGGCATCAAGCACTTCAAAGCGTTCCATCGCGGACTCTGCCGGCACGGTCAGCAGCACACGGCGCGCTGGCTCCATCTGATCGACCAGCATGCTTTTACCATCACCATCGTCCTGTAATTCGCCTGCCGTCCGCACATCGGCAAGCTGCCCATCCGCCGCCTGCACACCGGCGACGGGCGTCACGCTGCACGCCGACATCAGCAGGCAGCACAGCGTACATGCCATTGTCTGGATTTGCTTCAGTACGCGCACCTGAATTTCTCCTTTCCTGGTGACTTTGCAGGAACCACCGTTCGCCCGGCACACAGTCATTCGCCTTGTCAGCACTGCCACAACTTGGCGACGAAGGCCGAACACCG
The DNA here is from genome assembly GCA_028868455.1 of Burkholderiales bacterium. Taxonomy (GTDB): domain Bacteria; phylum Pseudomonadota; class Gammaproteobacteria; order Burkholderiales; family Burkholderiaceae_D; genus Undibacterium. The sequence goes on from JAGWUK010000359.1 coordinate 1,221, forward strand.
TGTACGACAAAAACCACAATGCCGCTGTCGCACTTTTACCCCAGTCCTTACTTTCATCTTAGTTCAAAAGATTGCTCTTAATCAAAGTTTGAAGGCAAACAGGGCAAATTGTTTCTTCCGTTTTCCGCATAAAAATAGCAATGCATGGGACTTTGCGGCGCAGAGCTTGCCGCGCCAAAACACGGCAGCCGCCTTGTTTCGTGAATTTTCTTCATCAATTGACGTTTACGTTAACGTCAATTGATATGCTATGCTAAAAATAACAGGTGCGCTGTGAATCGTCTTTTACAGCGTTAAACGGGAAAGTGGTGAAGCGCGTTTCGTCCGCACGAGAAAGCGCCCATGCCCCTGCTGCCTCCGCAACGGTAAGCAAGTGCGGTTACGTCACAGACAACGACAGGACTGACGAGTCCGGTCGCCACGCTGGCCACTGGTGATGCATCACTGGGAAGGCGACGTAACAAGACTTGCAAGCCCGGATACCGGCCTGTTGATCTTCATCACAACATGGCGGAAGGCAGTGTTGGGAGGGTTGGCTGGCGCTGGCATATTCCATGTCGGGCAAGGTCAACGTTCTCTGCTGCTGATCACCATTTGCAATGAGGTCTGGTCACGTACGGAAGGTGCGTGGCGGACGTGTACGCACGTCCATGGCCGGGCGCCGCCGTCTGCTGCACAAAGACACATGGCGACGCCCGTTTTCAGGCATCACGCAGCGCCATGTCGCGGAACAACCCGCCGTCGGCCTGCGTTTCAAAAGGAAGACCAGCATGACATCTTCATCCAGCATCCCTACCGTCCGACTCCTGATCAACGGCGAATTCGTCGAATCGCGCAGCCAGCAATGGCGTCAGGTCATCAACCCGGCCACGCAGCAAGTGCTGGCGCATGTGCCGTTTGCCACCGCAGACGAACTGGAGGCTGCCGTAGCCAGCGCCAGAGCCGCGTTTCCAGCCTGGCGCAAAACCCCGATCGGCACCCGCGCACGGATTTTTTTACGCTACCAGCAACTGATACGCGAACACATGGCAGAGCTGGCCGCGCTCTTGACGGCAGAACAGGGCAAGACCCTGGCTGACGCCGAGGGCGATGTGTTTCGCGGCCTGGAAGTGGTCGAGCACGCGGCCAATATCGGTCAGTTGCAAATGGGCGACATTGCCAACAACGTCGCCAACGGCGTCGATACCTATACGCTGCATCAGCCGCTCGGCGTTTGCGCTGGCATTACGCCATTTAATTTTCCGGCCATGATTCCGTTGTGGATGTTTCCGATGGCGATCGCCTGTGGCAATACCTTTGTGTTGAAGCCTTCCGAGCAAGACCCGATGGTGACCATGCGTCTGTGCGAACTGGCGTTGCAGGCCGGCATTCCGCCCGGGGTGCTGAACGTGGTGCACGGTGGCGAAGACATCGTCAACGGCCTGTGCGATCACGCCGATATCAAGGCGATCTCCTTCGTCGGCTCTACCCGCGTCGGCACGCATGTGTACCAGCGCGCCACGCTGGCGGGCAAGCGTGCGCAATGCATGATGGGCGCGAAGAATCACGCCATCGTGCTGCCCGATGCCAACAAGGAACAAACGCTGAACAATCTGGCCGGCGCGGCTTTCGGCGCGGCTGGCCAGCGCTGCATGGCCTTGTCGGTGGTGATATTGGTCGGTGCGACCCAAGACTGGATACCGGAGCTGGTCGCCCGCGCGCGCAGCCTGCATCTGAATGCCGGACACGAAGCCGATACCGACATCGGCCCACTCATTTCGCGTCCGGCCAAAGAGCGCGTCGAACGCCTGATCACACACGGAATTGAAGAAGGCGCGACCTTGTTGCTGGATGGGCGCGGCAAAACTGTGCAGGATTACGCCGATGGCAATTTTGTCGGCCCGACTATTTTCAGCAATGTGCGACCCGGCATGGCGATTTATGAAGAAGAAATATTCGGCCCCGTGTTGTGCATCATGCAGGCAGCCACACTGGCCGAGGCCATCGCCGTGATCAACGCGAATCCGCATGGCAACGGCACCGCCTTGTTTACGCAATCGGGTGCAGCAGCGCGTCAGTTTGAAGAAGACGTGGATGTCGGTCAGATCGGCATCAATGTGCCGATTCCGGTACCGGTGCCGCTGTTTTCATTCACCGGCTCGCGCGCTTCCAAGCTAGGGGATCTGGGGCCATACGGCAAACAGGTGATCGCCTTTTATACGCAGACCAAGACCATCACTGCGCGCTGGTTCGATGACAGCGTCAGCGCTGGCAAGGTCAATACCACCATCGCCCTGAAATAAGCGGAGGCCGGTATGGACTTCGATCTGAATGAAGACCAGCGCGCCTTTCAACAATCTGCGCGCGATTTTGCCCGGCATGAAATGGCCGCCAAGGCCGCGCAATGGGATAGCGAAGCGATCTTCCCGCGCGACGTGATCGCGCAGGCGGGCGAGCTGGGATTTTGCGGGCTGCTGGTGCCGCAGGAACTGGGGGGAATGGGATTGTCCCGTCTGGATGCGGTGATCGTGTTTGAAGAGCTGGCGCGCGCCTGCCCTTCGACGACGGCATATCTCACGATCCACAACATGGCGAGCTGGACGATTGCCAACTGGGCGACGCCGTCTTTGCAACGCGACTGGGTACCTTTGCTGGCCAGCGGTGCCATGCTGGCATCGTATTGCCTGACTGAACCGGGCGCAGGTTCCGATGCGGCATCCTTGCGCACCACGGCCATGCGTGACGGTGACGATTTTATTCTTAACGGCAGCAAGGCCTTTATTTCCGGGGCTGGCGCCACCGATGTCCTGGTGGTGATGGCTCGCAGCGGCGGCGCCGGTGCCGACGGCATCTCGGCGTTTGCCGTGCCCGCTGATCTGCCCGGCATCCGCTATGGGCGCAAGGAAGAAAAAATGGGCTGGAATAGCCAGCCGACACGCGGCATCAGTTTCGACAATGTGCGCATCCATCGCTCTCACCTGCTTGGCGCCGAAGGCGAAGGCTTTCGCATCGCCATGCGCGGGCTGGATGGCGGGCGTCTCAATA
>JAGWUK010000360.1 GCA_028868455.1 Burkholderiales bacterium
GTTACGGTATTGGCTGCGCCGAGAAAATGAAGTTTGATCACATTGCCTCCGTGTAAGAATGGTTGGTTTATTTTACGCGCATGGTTGCGCTTGCAAATGCGGATTCGGCTGGGATTTGGATGGTTTTTAATTTAACGGTAAAATGATGAAATTAATTAAATCATATGATTGAATTAATTCTTATTAATCAAAGAAATTGATTTAGCGCATAGAACTTGCGCAAATTACTCCGGTACGCGAGACGACGAAGACAGTACAAAACCGGACGACGAGGCAACATGTTGCCACATGGCGGTTTTGCCCGAGGCTCTTAGCATTAAAGGATTCTCGAATCGACGCGATTTTGCCCTGCGTAGTCAAACAAAAATAAAAACTAAGAGGAATTTCAACTATGACCAATACGATGACTGAGAATCAAAGTTTTCAAAGTGCACTAAAGCATGTGATGGAAGAGAAAATTCCATTTTGCAAATTACTTGGTTTGCAGCTAAGTAACTTCGATCCTGATCATCCACAGTTGACATTTTGCATGAGGGAGCAATTGCTGGGAAATTTTTCCAAGGAAATGCTGCATGGCGGTGTAATTGCTTCGGTATTGGATAGTGTCGCCGGATTTGCCATTCTATTAAAAATGGCGCAACTAAATCCAAAAGATGATGTGCTTTTGCAAATGAAAGAATTTGCCAATATGAGCACGATTGATTTACGTATCGATTATTTGCAACCGGGGAGGGGTAAGCAATTTACAGCCAGTGCAGAGGTAACACGATTGGGAAAGCGTGTGGCGAATGTATTGATGGATCTGCGAAATGAACAAAATGAACGTATCGCGACCGGTGCCGCCGCCTTCATGCTGCATGGGCGTGTTTAAAAAATTAAAGCGGACGCGCGGAAAACCGACTGGCTCACGTTTTTTGCGATGAATGTTTGCTGACGTTTCATCGTTTTATGCGGAAAAATGCAGAAATTCGATATAAATGTTGGCGTCAGCGTTTTATTTTACTTTTTGCCGAAATTGTGCGTATAATCGTTCCGTCGTTGAGATTCTAGGTGGTGGTGCAGTATCAGTCTGTCATTTCTTACTTGGTTGAAACGATCTATCGGGCATATGCCCACATTAACTGAAATAGGAAATTGTAATGGCAACAGGTATTGTTAAATGGTTCAATGATTCAAAAGGTTTCGGCTTCATCACTCCAGATGAAGGTGGCGAAGATCTGTTTGCTCATTTTTCCGCTATCCAATCCAACGGGTTCAAATCTTTGAAAGAAAACCAACGTGTTTCTTTCGAAGTGACAACTGGCCCTAAAGGTAAGCAAGCATCCAACATTCAAGCTATCTAATTTGATAATTTGAATGGCTGTTTAAGCCTTGTAAAAAATCCCCGATTTTCGGGGATTTTTTTTGTCTAAAAAAATGTTTATTGAAAATTTGCCTAAATCTTAGCAAACTTATTTATACTCGTTTTCAATAAGGCCGATCAAAAAGTTGTCCATGATCAATACTTTTGACCGTAACTTTTGTATTCTCGTTCAATTTGAGCTAAAGACATAAATCAGAAGGAGAAGTGATGTTCAATCTGACAATCAGGTTAAGGCTGATCGGTACGATGGCGTTTATGGCCATCATGCTGATCATCGGCGGAGCGATGGGGATTTATGGCGTCCGCAATAGTAATGCCGTGATCGAAGGTTTATTCCGCAATCAACTTCCTTCTGTTGGCAATCTTGAGGAATCAATCAATTTATTGATGCGCTCACGTACAGCAATTGATCGTGTAATTTTGCACCCAGACTCTCCTGATGCTGCGGAAAATATTAAACGGTCCGAAGATTTTCTCAATAAGTCAGATGAAAAATTCAAGAAATATCTTGGATTACCACAAGATGGTGAAGAAAAAAAATTATCTGACGAAGCAATTCTGGCCAGGGATAAATATTTGAAAGAAGGGCATTTGCCCATGCTGGCGGCAGCGAAGGCCGGGAATAAAGATGAGGCTGATAATCTTAATACTAAAGTAATTCCGCCTTTATTTTCTGTCTATTCTGAAAAAATAGGGAAGCTGAGCGAATTTCAGTTTGATGAAGCAGCCAAAGAATTAAAGAATAGTCAGGATGCTTTTTCCACGTTTATGTGGGTGGATATTCTTGGCGTGCTGGGCGGCTTGATTGCGGTTGTCATTTCGGCGCATTTTTTATTACGTGCCATTGCCCACCCATTGAAACAAGCCTTGTTCCAGTTTGATGCAATTGGTAATGGCGATTTGACGAATCAATTGCGCCCGGAAGCTAATGACGAGATGGGGCAGCTGGTGTCTGGCCTGGAAAACATGCGTCAAAGTCTGGTGCAGACAGTTTCTATGGTTCGGCAAGGCAGTGCTTCAATTGCGACTTCGTCTGAAGAAATCGCTGCTGGAAACATGGATTTATCGTCGCGCACCGAAAATCAGGCAGCGAGTCTCGAAGAGACAGCGTCGTCGATGGAAGAGTTGACATCGACTGTTCAGCAAAATGCAGATAACGCTCGCCAAGCGAATACTTTGGCCTTAACAGCGTCTGATGTGGCAGTGAAAGGCGGTCGCGTCGTGGGTGATGTGGTTCATACCATGTCGTCGATTAAAGAAAGTTCCAAGAAAATTGTCGATATCATTGGCGTGATTGATGGCATCGCATTCCAGACAAATATTCTTGCGTTGAATGCCGCAGTTGAGGCCGCTCGCGCTGGCGAGCAAGGGCGTGGATTTGCCGTGGTCGCTACCGAGGTCAGAAATCTTGCTCAACGATCTGCAAATGCAGCGAAGGAAATCAAGGAGTTGATCAGTAATTCCGTGGATCAGGTTGAAGCCGGTTCCGCGCTCGTTGATGATGCTGGCAAAACCATGAACGAGATTGTGGTGTCAATCAAAAGCGTGGCGGACATCATGGCCGAAATTACTGCTGCCAGTGCCGAGCAACGTGATGGTATCGCGCAAGTGAATTTGGCCATTGCCAAAATGGATGAGGCAACGCAGCAAAATGCGGCTTTGGTCGAAGAGGCTGCTGCTGCGGCTGGAAGCATGCGTGAACAGGCGAATAACCTGAATCATGCGGTGAGTATTTTTAAAGTCGACAGTCAGGGGGCAGTCGTTGAAAACAAAAATGCGGCACCTCCGCCAGTTGTGAAGCCTGCGCCGAAGGAACCGGTCGCGACTGTGAAGAAGGCTGTCAAATCTCTGCCAAACAAAGCGGAACCAAAACCAGTCAAGGCGAAATCTGCCCCGCAAGAAGATGAGTGGGAAGAATTTTAAGTAGTCGCATTGCGAAATAAAAAACGGACTCGAATTGAGTCCGTTTTTCATTGATGCGTACTGAGACAAGATTGTTTCAGTTTAATAAAAGCATAATCATTATTCATTTTGCATTCGGAAAACTTTATGGAAACGGTGACGGAATTGCGTTAGTCATATCCAAAAGTCGGTCAAATTATTGTTGCCGCCAGTAGTCGGGTTTGCTGTATGCATGCCGCAAGAAGTCGACAAAAGCCCTGATGCGTAAGGGCAAATGGCGCCGTTGAGCGAAGATGGCATAGATATCGTTGCCTGGTGCCGTAAAATCGTCCAATACCGTGACCAGTTTTCCAGATTCTATTTCTGAACCGACTTCCCACATGGAGCGCCACGCAAGACCTTTGCCTGAAACAGCCCAGTCGTGCAGGACTTCGCCATCATTACAAACCATATTGCCGTCGACTTTTAAGGTGACGTTTTTTCCATTTTGCCGGAAAGTCCAGCCGCGTTGACTGCCGTCAGTGCTGAAGGCAAGGCAATTGTGATTACTTAGTTCGTCGATGCTGGCTGGTGCACCGTACCGTTTTATATAGGCAGGAGAGGCGACAACCACACGTTTGTTGTCAGCAAGCTTGACACCAATTAAGTTTGAATCGGTCAGCGAGGCAATACGTATTGCCACATCTATGCCCTCGCCGATCAGATCAACAACGCGATCATTCAGGCTTAAGGTCAATTTCACATCGCGATGCTCACTGATGAAAGACGGGATCAGTGGCGCCACATGTTGACGACCGAATCCGGCGGGCGCCGAGACTGTCAGTGTTCCGCTTGCTTTGGCGCTGCGTTCGGAAACGGCTGATTCGGCGGCATCCAGATCGGTCAGGATGCGCTGGCAATCTTCAAGAAATGCAGCGCCCTCGTTGGTCAAAGCAATCTTGCGCGTGGTGCGCTGCAAAAGTTTGACGCCTAGACGTT
>JAGWUK010000361.1 GCA_028868455.1 Burkholderiales bacterium
CAGCGCTATGGTTTTTGGATAGTCAATTTGCGGACTACATCGCCTGACATGACTGAGACAATTTCGCATATGTCTAAAAGACCGACAATTAACTGCGTCTTGGAATGATCGATACGGTGATTGCAACAATAAAAAAAGCCGCTATAGCGACTTTTTTTATTGCGTTTGAAACACATGAATTGCCGTGCCGGTATTCGTTTTACATAACTGAAACGGTGACCTCGATATTGCCACGGGTCGCATTGGAATAAGGGCAGACTTCATGTGCTTTATTCACTAATGCCTCCGCCGCTGTTCTATCCATACCTGGCAGTGTCACATTCAACGCGACTTGCAGACCAAATCCACCTTTGCCGTTCGGGCCGATTCCAACCTGGCCGTTGACCGACGTGTCGGCTGGCAGCGCAATTTTGCCGGCAGCAGCAACGAACTTCATCGCACCAATAAAACATGCGGAGTATCCAGCTGCAAATAATTGTTCCGGATTGGTGCCGTCACCGCCCGCGCCGCCCAGCTCCTTTGGTGTGGTCAGTTTGATTTCAAGTTGATTATCGCTAGAAACGGCGCGGCCATCGCGTCCACCGGTAGCTGTTGCGCTGGCTGTATAAAGGATTTGCATCATATTCTCCATTAGATTAAATAGGCGACTTGGAAGTCGATGTACGTATATTAGCGCACAATTCAATTGTGTACAATTTAAATGCTTATTGTATTTTCCTATGTCATCAATAGCAAATTACTCTTGGGAATTCAGATCGTTGCGCAAAACTGTTAATTGCTCGCGAAGCTTTATCAAGGATTCTGTAGATTGTCGGCTGGCGCACATGATCTGAGGCGGAATTTCTTTTGCCTGCTTCTTGAGTGCTTTTCCTTCTTCTGTCAGTGTAATTCTGACCTGACGTTCGTCCGTTTCATCGCGGCTGCGTATGAGGAAACCCGCGGTTTCCAGACGTTTTAGTAAGGGTGTCAAAGTACCTGAATCCAGAAAAAGCAGCTTACCAATATCTTTGACCAGTACGTCGTCTTTCTCCCATAAAACTAACATGACCAGATATTGAGGATAAGTCAGTCCCAGTTTTTCCAGCAATGGTTTATATGTTTTTGTCATCGCCAGCGACGCTGAATACAGTGCAAAACAGAACTGATTATCAAGCGCCAGCATATTGAAATCTGCGGAAGAGTTTTTTTTCATGATGGCGAACAAGTTAAAGAGTGAAATAAACGAATGAAATGCGTCTCCATTATCAACGGACGCAGGTCAATAATCAAACCGCTCAACCAACACAATGCGGGGAACGTCATTCTGTCAAGAAGTCGCGCACGGTATAATCGCGTTAATGTGCATGCGCACGCATGCTAACTGATTGAGGTGCCTGTGACTTTTATTTCCCAACTTTCTGCCGCATGGCAGAGCAATAACTCCTTACTCTGTGTTGGGCTGGATCCGGATATCAAACGATTTCCTGATCAGCTTGCCAGCCAGCCAGACGGTATCTTTGCTTTTTGCAAAGCAATTGTCGATGCGACAGCGGATCTCGCTTGTGCATTCAAACCACAGATTGCCTATTTTGCCGCATTGCGGGCCGAAGACCAGCTGGAAGCAATTTGCCGCTACATAAAAACGCATCATCCTGCAATACCCGTGATACTGGACGCCAAGCGTGGCGATATTGGTGCGACAGCAGAACAATATGCGAGAGAGGCATTTGAGCGATATGCGGCCGATGCGGTTACGGTGAATCCTTACATGGGGTATGACTCCATTGCTCCTTATCTTGAATGGAAAGAAAAAGGTGCGATTATCTTGTGCCGTACTTCCAACGCCGGTGGATCGGATCTTCAGTTTCTTGATGTCGGCGGCAAACCTTTGTACCAGCATGTGGCGCGACTGGTGGCGGAAAAATGGAATACCAACGGCCAGTGCTCATTGGTCGTCGGTGCGACGTTTCCCAATGAACTCGCGCAAGTTCGCCAGATTGTCGGCAATATGCCTTTATTGGTGCCTGGAGTTGGTGCGCAGGGCGGTGACGTCGAGTCCACTGTGCGTTCAGGAAAAACGGCAGAAGGAACCGGCATGATGATCAATTCGTCCCGGGCCATTCTGTATGCAACGGCGCAGCAGGGTGAATCCTATGCGCAGGCAGCGCGGCGAGTTGCATTGCAGACGCGGGAAGAAATCAATCGTTTTCGCGGTTGATCCACGTAAGAGCGCATTATTTTCAGCAAGTTCACGCTGAGCGCTTATATCGTCAGCGCTGTTTTGATTCAATGGAGATGGTTACTTTCCAGACGATGGCATTGACGATGGATGTTCTTTTATTTAAGCCATCGCAGCTAAGTGATGAATGTTCTTCGAGTTGATTCTTGCATCGTTGTAAAATCAAAAGGAAAGACAAAAGGCGCAACTATGCCAGCGGCGGAAATGCAAAAATCATGAACGAAAAACCGAAAGCATTTACCTTTATTGAGGATTTTACTGCGGAATTGTCGGCTAAAAAACTCGTCTTTCCGACGTCGCTGGCCGCAACCATGAAGATCAGAAAAGCGCTGAGTCAGCCAGATATTTCGAATGATATGGTGGCAAGGATTATCGGAACGGAACCGGTGCTTTCCGCGAAGTTGTTATATCTCAGCAATTCCGCCTCGTTCAACCCGCAAGGAAAAAAAATCACGGACTTGCGCGCTGCAACGATGTTGTTAGGTTTTTCGGCTGTGCGTAACATCGCCATTTCAATTGGTATGAAACAATTGGCTGAAAACAAATACAACGGGACGCTGTCTACGCAAATGGATGGACTATGGCGGCGCAGTTTGCGCGTTGCTGCGCTTTCGATGGTCATCGCCCGCAACTATACAAAACTCAGTGCGGATAAGGCGATGCTGGCGGGGCTACTGCACGACATTGGTAAGTTTTATATCTTAAATCGCGCACACCACTATCAGGATTTGTTTGTTTCTGAGAAAACCCTGTGGGATCTGGTGGATCAATGGCATACGAGTATCGGGGCTGCGATACTGGAAGACTGGGAAATTTCCGAAGATATTCATGATGCAGTGATGGAGCACAAAGGTTACCAGCCGGCGCCAAATAGCCGACCCGGTTTGATCGACATCGTAACCACGGCCGATTTTCTTGATGCACATTTTGTTAATGAGTCCTTGGAACATCTGAATTGGGATTCGGTGCCTAAGTCTCTTAAAAATCTCAAGATAGATCCAGAAAATATCGAAGCGCTGATGCAAGAAACAAGAACTGAACTTGCCTTGGTATTAAAGTCGATCAGCTAGGATTGCTTTAACTTTCCTAACCCAGAAAACTTCTGATGCGTTCATAGCCGGAACGGCTGACCGGGATTTGTGAACCGTTATGCAGAGTCGCGACGTGACTATCTTTGCTGCTTCGCTCAATGCTCTTGAGCGCGTCAATATGCAGCAGATAGGAGCGATGAATACGGACGAATTTTTCAGGATTCAATTGCATCTCCAACTCCGAAAGACTTTGGGTTTTCATAAATTTCTTACCGCCTGAATGAATCACGATGTAATCGTCTTGCGCCTCGATAAATTCAATATTTTGCACACTCACCACATGCACCTGCCCGCGATCGCGAATCAGCAAGCGTTGTGTCTTATCGTAGTCTGCACCAATCAAGGCATTGACTGCCTGTACCTGTGTTTGCTTTTCTTCACCGGAACCTAATAATTTTCTCGCTTTTTCCAATGCGTCATTGAAGCGTTGTTGGGAGAACGGTTTCAGTAAATAATCGACGGCGTGTAAATCAAATGCCTTTAAAGCAAACTGGTCGTATGCCGTCGTAAATATCACACCTGATCTGCGCCCAGTGGTTTGCAATACCTCCAGTCCCGATAATTTGGGCATCTGAATATCCAGCAGGATTAAATCTGGATTGAGTCGGGTAATGGCATCGACGGCATCTATTCCGTTATCGCATTCGGCGACGATTTCCAGATCGGCATGGCAGCGCAGGAACTCTTTTGACAAGCGTCTGGCCAGTTCCTCATCATCCGCAATCAAGATATGTAATTTTCTGTCCATGTCATTCCAGTTCTAGCGGGAGTGTGATTTCTATCAAAAAATCGTGTGCGCTTTTGATCCAAGTAACGCGCGCTTTGCCATCATAAATGGTTGCCAGACGTTGCCGCAGATTTTGTAAGCCCACGCCATTTCGCTCATTTTCAGGTGACTCAGCATCAATGGGATTTTGAATGGAAATG
>JAGWUK010000362.1 GCA_028868455.1 Burkholderiales bacterium
CCTGAAAGAGGAGCTTTTAAAAGCGCAGTTCAAGAAACAAGGCAAGGAGCTACTGGAGACAGGCGTTAATGAGGCTGGGAAAAATGCATTGCGTCATGCGACAGGTTTGTTACTCTCGGAATTAGTGAATGGTTCTTACTTGGAGGTTAAACGCATTGCCAAAGAACCTGTTTTGAGAGAAAACTTTGTAGATAATGTGATTCAGGCATTGAAAAATGTTGCTGAACGAATTAAAGGTAAGCTTGAGCATGTTTTCCAATCTCTTATATCTGGCGGCGTGCAAGGTTTTTTAAGTAATTTACTTACTTACATCATTAATACTTTAGTTACTACGTCAGCAAAAGTTGTGACAATCATACGTGAAGGTCTGAAGGGGCTTTGGGATGCTATCAAACTTGTAGTTAATCCACCACTTGGTATGACGGGCATGGAAGTGGCAAGACAGGCAACAAAAATCATAGCAGGTGTTGTCACCATGAGTTTGGGGTTAATTTTCGAAAAATCTGTCGAAGGTTTCATTCTTTCCATTCCGATTCTAGCGCCTTTGGCTGGAACTATTTCTCCTGCAATTACGGCTATTCTCACGGGTATCGTGACTGCTTTGGTAGTGTTTGGAATTGATCGTTTGTTTGACTGGCTGAATTCAAGTGGCACTGAAATGCTGAGTGCCCAAATTGATAATTTGGAAGCCAGCGCCGAACTTTTTGAGCGTATGGCTATATTGCTTCAAACGCAGTTTGATAATTCGAAACAATATCAGTTATGCATCGAGCAATACCGTAAAATTGACGTGAATTTAACTAAGAGTCAACTTAATCTTAGAAATGCAGTAGATGCTGCTGAGCAAGCGATGAGCTCACGAAGTGCTACTCTTCAAACACTGAAAATGGAATTACCCAAATTTAGGAGTATGGATGATGAACTTGATGCATTGATTCATGGGTATGATAAAAAAAGGAAGGGTTAATTAAAATGAGTGAACTGATTCGTGAAATTTCTCTATTGGACGTGCCAGAAGATTTGCTTCGCCAAGTCAATATAGAAGGACTTATTGATGATTTTAGAAAAAATTTTAAAAGATTGGACGACTTTAAAAAAACAAGAAATCTACATGAGCAGCGAAATTTTATTTCTAAGTGGTGGAATTCAGATCAACTAGAAAAAGCTCAACTTGATGCTGTCGAGACTCAAGCTGCTTTTTCAAAGGCAATTGGCCAGTTGATGGTCTTGAGCATTGTTCAATCCCAGCAATTGCAGAGTCAACAAAAACTACTGACCTTGCAGCAACAATCTATCAAGCTACAAACGGAACGTATCGAAGAGCATACGTCTGAACTGCATGATCAACAGTTACTGCTTGTCAAACAAAACAAAGACCTTGAAAAGCTCGTTAATCACTACTTTGAATTGCGGGGCCTGACGCAAGAGGGCGCAAAGAAGTTGATCGCTATAGCTAATGATGTTCAAGAAACACGAGACGAATTGATACGTTCAGTTGATGAATCCTTAAACGCTGAATCAAGGCGTCTTGATTGTGCACTTGAAGAGGTAGATCAGAAAATATTGAGTCTCGAAGGACATGTAAGTCATCAAACTAATGTCGTCAACGAGCATTATGAGAAAGTTTCCGGAGTTCTGCGGAACAATGAAGATAAATGGGAATCATTAATTGCTAATCTCCATCAGGCTACTGACAGCACTAATGCGCGTGTTGATGGATTTGATGATGAAGTTACAGAGCAACGAGCAATACTGAATGAGTTTGGTCTCGGTCTTGCACATCAAAAAAAAGCATTTGATGTGAGTACCACCGATGTTTTAGAAAAGATCAAAATCATCAACAATGATTTTGCTATCTATCGTAAACAAGCACATGGTCAAATAACAAAACTTTATTTTGGATTAGGTATGCTCGCCGTTGGGTTGGTAGGAACTATTCTTTTCGCTTTTACAAGAATTTGATTTGTTGTTCCTGGTTCCTCCATAAGTCTAAATTTGATTATTAATAATTTTCCCATTAATGATAGCGATACTGTCTGCTCATTTTTTGAAGTGTCCCTGTCATTGGCGGAGATTCAACAGATGAGTTAGTACGATCTTGTATAGGCGTCCAAGTACAAGCGCAATTTTTTGGATAACGTAAATTTGCACGATAACGGCTTATATGTTATCGTGTTGAAATGATGTTATGTGGGCTGAATCTTGACGACCTATTCGAATGCAGTATTGCGCTACCTCCAAGAAATCTTGGGTCTTGAAGTATCGATCCTAAGGCCGTGGGCGCGTGCCAATGAACTGCCATATTTCCTGCGCGATGCCTTCCAGTTCTGTGAGCTAGAACTGCTAGGACATCCTATTGTCTTGGTGATGGAACGTGCTGAAGTCAAGCAGTCCATCAGCGAAGTCAGAACATGGCTAAATAAAATCACAACCTTGGTGGGTCAGCCAGTAGTCTATGTAACCAGTGCCCTTGCATCCTACGATCGCCGGCGGTTAATAGAGTATAAAGTCCCGTTCATTGTGCCTGGCAATCAACTGTATATTCCTGGCTTGGGGCTTGATCTGCGTGAGTATTTTCGACAGCGCAGCCCAAGCATGCAAGAGGTGCTGAGCCCGTCTGCGCAAGCCATGCTCATCACAGCCTTACTTCGCAAACCGTGGCAATACGATTGGCAGCCCGCCAAGGTTGCCGCGGCCTTGGGGTACACGCCAATGACCCTGTCACGCGCGGTCAAGGAGTTGACTGCAACTGGGCTGGCAACAGCATATACGGTCGGTCGCTCGCGATGGCTGCGCATGGAACACTCAGCGGAGCAAACTTGGGCGCATGCGAAACCCATGCTGCGGACGCCTGTCAGGCGCACAGTCTGGGTGGAAGTCAATGATGTTGCTACACAGCATTCCATCCGTCTCGCAGGTCTGAGCGCACTTGCGCATTATTCCATGCTGGCTGAGCCAAAATTGCCGGTGTATGCGATGACTGCCGCCAACTGGAAAGTTGCGATGGATAAAGGCGTTCGTGAGTTGCCTGAGCCAGAAACTGGCGCACAAGAATGGCAGCTGTGGAGCTACAGCCCTGCATTGATGCCAGATGCCGACACTGTGGATCCGCTCTCTTTGACGCTTAGCCTACAAGAGATCAATGACGATCGAATTCAAATTGCACTTGATGAATTGAAAGGGCAATTTCCATGGTGAGAGGATTGGAGCTATTTAAAAAGCACTTTTCGGCATACGCCGATCAATTTGTTTTGATTGGTGGTACAGCCGCAAGCTTGACCATGGAAGAGTCCGACATAGATTTCCGTGCCACCAAAGACTTGGACATCGTTTTGCATGTGGAGGCTTTGACACCAGAATTTGGCGAGGCATTCTGGAAGTTCGTCGATGATGGTGGCTACGAAATCCGCCAAACTAGCGATACCGGAAAACCAATCTTCTATCGGTTTCAGAAGCCAGCAGACAGTCGCTACCCAGCGATGCTTGAGTTGTTTGCCAGAGCACCAAGCGGGTTTCAACTAGCCAAAGGCAGTCAACTGACACCAATACCGCTGAATGAAGCAGTCTCCAGTTTGTCCGCTATCTTGCTGGACGATGTCTACTATGAATTCATTATGGCCGGTCGCTACGAAGTTGATGGTCTGCCTTGGGTCAAAGAAGACCGCCTGATCCCGCTTAAGGCTGTCGCGTGGCTGGAACTGACTGCGCGAAAAGAGCAGGGCACCCAAGTGGACGCCAAAGACGTGCGCAAGCACCTCAACGACGTGCTGCGCCTTTCGCAACTGCTCGCACCCAGCACACGCATTTCAATCCACTCAAAGATTAGCGCCGACTTGACGCGGTTCCTTGTTGCCATCGCTGCCGACACATCTATCGACCCGCAAACGCTGCAACTTGGCAATATTACCGTTGCCAAATTGGTGGCTCGTATCGCCCAGGCTTATGAAGTTAAGCTGCCAACGCAAGCTCCAAATGACAGTCGCGAGTGAACTATCGTCATGGTCTACGATACATGTGAGTATGGATTTGACCGAGCCAAGGAGGAAGTAATTGAGTGAGTTACTGATGAAGCCAGTGGCAGGTGACTTGTCTTAAATGATTGAAAGGGCTCTGATTTGATTGAGCTCGCGACAATTGGTACGGCCTAGAGAGACCTAAGTGATCAAAATTAGGGGAAAAATATCCAGCAAAGCTTCGATATACTTTCAACTTTAGCTGGTGCAGCATGCAAGAT
>JAGWUK010000363.1 GCA_028868455.1 Burkholderiales bacterium
CCGACAGACCAAAGAATTTCAATTAATATGAAATTCTCCGTTCGCGCAGACGTCAGGTCCGGATACATCGGGTCGTAACGAAAATTTTCTGCATCCAGCTCAATGACGCGTTGAAATTTGTCTGTGACTGGAACACCTGATGCCACCAGCGCAGCATGTACAGCGTCCAAAACACCGGTTTTGAAAGCGGCGGACTTGGGATGACGAACGGTTAGCGTAACAAGCGGCATCAAGATTCTCCAAAAAAGATGTGTTAGTGCAGCGGGGCGGGATGAGCCGGTATTTGGCTCACCAACTTGATCGTTCGTCAGGATAACCGGTGAGCGGCAGGAGATGCCGCTGTCCGGATTACAGCCGTTTGATATTCATGCTGCCAGCTTTGTCCTCGACCTCGAATCCGAGTGCATGCAGTTCGGCGCGCAGGCGGTCGGCTTCGGCCCAGTTTTTGGCGGCGCGGGCGGCCTGGCGCTGTTCTGCCAGCGTTTGCACTTCGGCTGGAATTTCCAGCGCTTGCGGCACCCAGTTTGCTAAACCGAGACCAAAAATCTGATCAAATTCGGCGATGCTGGCTTTTTTGTCGGCATCGCTGATATCGGATTTCAGCATTTCCCACACCAGTGCCAGTGCCCGCGGCACGTTCAGGTCTTCGTTGATGAAGGTGGTGAATTTTTCCCTGAACTCTGCATTCACGCTGCCGCCGGCCGGCCATGCGTAGAAGGTGTCACGCAGGCGTTGCAGAGCGGTCTGTGCAGACTGCAGGGCTTCAAAGCTGAATTGCATCTGGCTGCGGTAGTGCGCGGTCAGACACAGGTAGCGGTAGGCGAGTGGGTCGATGTGCTGGTCGAGCAGGGTTTGCAGGCGCAGGAAATCGCCGCTGGATTTGGACATCTTGCCAGAATCAATTTGCAGGAAATAACCATGCATCCAGAAGTTCGCCAGACGGGTGCCGTGGCAGGCCTGATTTTGTGCAATCTCGTTGCTGTGATGAATCGCGATGTGGTCTTCGCCGCCGCAATGGATATCAAACCACGGCGTCAGATATTTGGCGGACATGGCCGAGCATTCGATATGCCAGCCCGGAAAGCCGCGTCCCCACGGGCTGTCCCATTCCATCTGGCGCTGTTCGCCTTCAGGGCTGAATTTCCACAGCGCGAAATCGGTGGCATGGCGTTTTTCACCCAGCTCGACGCGGCTGCCGGCCTTGATCGCATCGCGCTTAATGCGCGCCAGATAGCCGTAATCGTCTTGTTTGCTGGTGTCGAAATAAATGCCGTCGCTGGTGCGATAGGTATAGCCGTTTTTTTCTATGCAAGAGATAAAGTCGATCTGCTCGGCAATATGGTCAGTCGCCTTGCACCAGATCGCTGGTTCCAGCACATTCAGGCTGTTCAGATCATTTTTGAACGCGATGGTGAAACGGTCCGCGATCTGCCATGCCGATTCACCGGCTTTGCGGCTGCCTTTTTCCATTTTGTCTTCGCCATCGTCGCCATCGGACACCAGATGGCCGACGTCGGTGATGTTGATGACATGGCGCACGGTGTAGCCATTCCATTCCAGCGTACGGCGCAGCAGGTCTTCAAACAGATAGGTGCGCAGGTTGCCGATGTGGGCATAGTCGTACACGGTCGGGCCGCAGCAATACAGGCCTACCCAGTCATTACGCAAGGGAGTGAAAGGGCGCAGGCGGCGTTCCCAATTGTCGTAGAGAAGAATGTCCATCGTGTTATGAATGTGAAAATGAGGAAAATGAAAAAGGAGAAAATCAGCCAAAAATCCTTGCACGCATCGTTAATGTCGCCAGCCTGGTCAGCATGGTGCGACTTCCGCGCATTGCTTGAATTAGCTTCAGGCAATGCGAAAACAGGGTCAACAACAACAGGCTTGTACTGGTTCGCTGTGCAATCCGGCAAGCGCAACAATGACTCGTTCAGGCAGCAAGCCTGTCGTTAAGTCGGATTGTTGTGCAAAAACCAATGGCATAATAGATAGGGCGATTGAGATAATTCAGGACAAGAATGTAGCATAGAACCGTGCCGTCATACTACACTGCGGCTTGTCAAATCCTATCGGCGGCCAGAGTTGGCTTTCGTCCGGCTTATTTGTACATCAGGAGGAACATGGTTTATAGCGATGTGAGCGAAGAAGAATACCGTTCTCAGTACCAGAAACAGGACAGGGCGCAAAGCCGCAAGGTCATCCGGCTGGTAATGTGGGCTTTTTTACCGCTGATTCTGGTTGATCTGGATTTTCATGGTTTCAGCGTGCGGTTTGGCGTTTTGTTGGCTCTGCGTGGTCTGGTGTTGGCGTATTCGTGGTGGACACTGCGTCAGTTTGCGCGTCTGGAGGATGCGGAAAAACTGGATCGGTATATGCTGTACTGGGTCGTGGCGGAGTTGGTGATGCAGTTGATCAGTAACGTCAGTTTGCCGCGCGACTACTTCGGGCATTACATGGTCGATATCTGGCTTAGTCTGATGATTTTTATTGTCGTGCCCTTGCCGCTCCAGAATTTGCGTCCTCCGGTGATGGGCTTTGTCGCTTGCTCGATCGTGATGCTGCTGTACAAACAGGTTCCGGCGTTTTCGTATGCGGTCACGGTGGCGTTGATGCAACCAGCATCGGCCATTACCGGCAACGCCATTGCGATGTATGTGCACCGATATCGCCGCAAACTGGTCAGCGCCGAGGCGGAG
Source organism: Burkholderiales bacterium (assembly GCA_028868455.1). Taxonomy (GTDB): domain Bacteria; phylum Pseudomonadota; class Gammaproteobacteria; order Burkholderiales; family Burkholderiaceae_D; genus Undibacterium. The sequence goes on from JAGWUK010000363.1 coordinate 2,697, forward strand.
CTGGATCGTCAGGTCAACACGGATCCGGTCACTGGTGTTGCCAACTGGCGCGAATTCATGCGCATCGCCGATGCCGAAGTGCAGCGCCACGCTCGCCTGAATAAACCTTTGTCGATACTGGTATTGAGTCTCGACGATTTTCGTGAAATCAATGAAATGCAGGGGCCGCATGTCGGTGACGTGATCCTGGTCGAAGTCACGCGGCGCATTAAACGCGCCATGCGTACTTACGACTGCCTGGCACGCTATGGCGCCGACGAATTCTGCCTGCTGTTGCCGGAAGCAAATCCCGACGACGCCGAAAAAATCGCCGAGCGTACCCGTGCCACGGTCGTGGCGATTCCAGTGTCGGTGTACGGTAAAGAAATGCGCGTAGTCGCCTCAACGGGCGTTGCTACATTGCAGGCCGGTGACACCACGGCGACCTTATTGCACAGAGCGAATATGGCGAAGAATCACTATCCGGCCTGAAGTAATAAGGGACGGTGCTGTCTGTTCTGGCCGCCGGTTTTGAAACCAGCGATATGTGTAGCCTGTTCCGGCTAAATCCACTCAGACCGACGTTGGCTGGCAATGGCCGGCAATGCTGCAACTTGCATTGTTTGTTTTTATCGGCGTATCCGACGTCTGGGCGGCCAGTATGCTGCCTATTTTATTTCCGAGAGCAAGATCTTCCATGACACCGAAATGTTGGTGCCTGATCAGGCCCGCGCGGTCGATCAGAACCAGGCTGGGTGTCCCTTGCATGCAATAGGCGGTCATTGTCACCGGTACGGCATCCGGCGGATCATGTCGGTCAACTGCAACCGGATAGCGGATTCGGTATTCATGCAAGAACACGGCCAGTGCTTCCGCCTGCATCGCATGATGATGTTCAAAGACACTATGCAGGCCGATGACAGCGACATCGTTTTCGTTGAAACTTTGCCGGATTCGCTGGACTTGCGGCAGAGATGACATGACGCATCCTGGGCAAAGCATTTGAAAAGCATGCAGCACGACCACGCGCCCGCGCAGACTGGACAAGGAAATAGGGCAGCGAGTATTGAACCATTGGCTAACTTCTAACTCTGGTGCTTGGTGTTTGATCAGATTCATCATTGCCTCTTTTCATCTGGATTGCATGCAGGGACGTTGTTGCGATGTCCTGCATGCTGAGTGAAAGAATTCGTTTATTGATTGGCTTTACCAGGCAGTGACAAATTGCCCGAAGCAACTTTGAATACGTTCGCCACGCAAAGCAGAGGCGCATGAACACTGCCATTCACCCGCAAGGCTGCCGTAACACCATCAAATCCTGCTGCGCTGACCGCGCCGATGTCATCAAAAGGCACACGTACGGTGAGGGAATGCCCATTGAATACCGGCGCCCAGCCCGGGCTATCTATCAATATGGGCAAACCGGGCCAGGTTTTGGGCAGACGTGGTTTGCTACCCGGCGCAATGTCGACGACTTTGAGTGCATCTTTGCCGCATGCCTGATCTGTTTGTAAAACCACCCAATGTGAATGCCAGATGTTGCCGTCATTACCGG
>JAGWUK010000364.1 GCA_028868455.1 Burkholderiales bacterium
ATTGGGCACCGCCAGAAATATCGCTGCACGCGTCTGCCAAAATGCGCTACCTGCCAACTGCGCACTGGAGTTATACGCATGAACAATTCATTAGTCCATGTGCAGCAAGTGTTTCAGGCCTATGTATCAGGTTCTGGTGATACGGCGGACGCATTGCCATTGATCGCCGAGACACCGGGATTAACATGTGCATCGCGCCTGGATATTTACTATCAGGCTTACCGTTTGCGTCTGCGTGATGCTTTATCCGACGCGTTCGATAAAACGCACCGCTATCTGGGCGATCAGATGTTTTACGCCGCATGCGCTGAGTACATAGCCAAGACGCCTTCCCATACACGTAATTTGCGTTGGTATGGCAATCACTTTCCGGAATTCCTCAGCCAGTATTTTTCTGATTATCCCTTCGTCGCTGAGCTGGCTCAATTCGAATGGGTACTGAGTCTGGCATTTGATGCCGAAGATCAGCCCGTATTAGATTTGTCAGGTATCGCAGGATTAAACGCAGAAGATTGGGAAACGGCAGGATTTCAGTTTCAGGCATCTCTGCGCTTTATAGAATTACGCTGGAATGTTGTCCCGATCTGGCTGGCATTAGGCGAAGATCAAACGCCGCCTGAACCCATCGAAGCACCGCTCGTCTGGCTGGTGTGGCGAAAGCAATTGCAAGCGCATTTCCGCTCTCTGGATGAGCCTGAATATCAGGCTCTGCAAAACTTAATCGACGGTCACCGTTTTTCTGAAGTTTGTGCAAATGCACTTAATCAATCACCGGAAGCTGCCGACAAGATAGGTGCATGGTTGCAAACATGGCTGGCGGAAGAAATGCTCAGCGCCGTTTATTCCGTCTGAACCGATGCCGGTTCAGCTAACAGGCTGACGTCAAACGTGCCACGCAAGGCATTACATAACATCAGTTTTTCTGCGGACAGTACATCGGCGCGCGTCAATGATTGCTCGCGTACTGCGTAGTGTGGATCTTCCAGCATGACCGCACGCATAATTCCGGGCAGCACACCGTCGCTAAGCGGAGGCGTCAGCCATTGACCGTCTTTTTGCAGCAAGACAGTGCTACGCCCGCCTTCAGTCAGATGCCCTTGCTCATTAAAAAACAGCATATCGAATGCACCTGATTTTTCGGCCAGTTTCCATGCCTGATCGTATTGAGCACGTAGCGAAGTCTTATGGCGCAAAAACAATTGATTGCTCTGCGTAGTTGTCTGTGCCAACAGTACAAATTGCTGCCCGCGCAAAGGATGCAATTGCCCGTGCTGAAGACTGATTGTCCCATCCGAGCTCAATGCCAGCCGCAGGCGAAATGGACTCTGCTCCGGCAAATTGTCGCAAAAACTCTTTAAAGTCGTGCGCAGGTTTTGCTCGTCCCAATGGAAACCAAAATAACGGGCCGACGAGCGCATTCTTTGCAAATGTCTGTCCAGATAGCGACAGCCATTTTCACGACTGGCATACATGGTTTCTATTAATTCAAACTGTGGCAAAAGACCCGTCAGGAATCGGGATTTCAACTGACATTCGGCAAATTCGTCCGGTGCGACGCTGTCATGCACGATGCCTGCACCAACTCCCATGACGCCGCGACGCGGACTCACCGTGCCAACGTCTAAGCCAGGTTGCAGACGGAGAGTACGAATCGGTACGGACAGGCAAAACGCTGGTGTTGACTTTGACCTGCGCTCACCAGGATCGAACCAGCCGATCGCGCCAGTGTAAATGCCGCGCGGCTCAGTTTCCAGCTCATCAATAATTTGCATAGTGCGGCGTTTTGGCGCACCGGTAATGGAACCGCAGGGAAATAAAGCCGAAAAAATATCAGCCAAGTCCGTCTCTGGTGCCAGGCGAGCCTCAATTGTCGATGTCATTTGCAGGACGCTGGAAAAGCGATTGACATCAAACAAGCTTGGTACCTGCACTGAACCGGTCGCTGCGATCCTGCCCAGATCATTGCGCAACAAGTCGACAATCATCAGATTTTCTGCCCGGTTTTTGGGGTCTTCTGCCAATGCTTTCGCCCGCAACTGATCCTGCTCTTCCTCTCCCGTCGCTGCAGCAGTCCCTTTCATCGGTCGCGCGAGTAATTTACCGTCACGATGACGCACAAACAATTCCGGGGACAAGGACAATATCGCCTCACCGCCCGGCAAGCAAATTAAGGCGCCGTACGGAACTGGTTGTCGCTGCCGCAATCGCTGATACAGCGCAACCGGACTGCCGTAAGTATCAAAATGCAGGCGGTAAGTATAGTTAACCTGGTATGTGTCGCCTGCGGCGATATAAGCACGTACCTTGGCAATACTTTGCAAAAATGCTGCTTCATCCACACTTGCGCCGATGCCGGCAACACCAGCGATATCCGCAAGTTCCGAAGTTCCGATTTGCGCTTGCAGAAAAGCCACCACGTCTTGCTGTGTCAGTATCTGGCAATGCCGGAACAAGAGCATCCTCGATACGGTGGCGTCAGGATGAAGAGGCAATCCATGCAAAGCCATCCCGGTATCGTATGACAGCACGGCAACGGCATACCAACCTTCTTGCAATGCCTGTTGCACGTCGTCCCAGAATAGCTGCCATTCCTGCGCGTTTTGGCACGTCAAAATCTGGCGTAAGCCCGTGTACAAACGAGAAGATTTATCCGCACTATGTGCATCGTCAAGCAAGGCAAATGCCTCGCCGGACGTCAGTGCGCCAAAAGAACGGTGATGAAAAAATTGATCTGACACGGATTTACTGTAGAACATGAAGTGTGCCGCAGTTTACTCGCAGATGGCGAAATATGCATCCGGCTTAGGAGGGCGTCATTCATGACAAGCTAGCAACATGTCGGTATATTAGGACTTATGCAAAACTTCAGGATTACTTCATGGGCAAATCGCCGTCACCCGCACTCCCCATACAAAAAATCATTGCACGAACCAATCTTACGATCGTGGGAATCGCGATGTTGCTTGCGTTTGCGCTGTTTCTTCTGGCGTCTGGCGGCGTGAAACAATCCGATATGCGCACCGAGGCAATGAAAAATGCCAGCATTTTGGCAAGCAATCTCGCTGATAGCCTGATTGAAGACAATTTACGCGTCATGCAAAACCTCATCCTGAACTCTGCGCTTCAGGCCAACTTATCGAATATCACGGTATATGACAATACAGGTTCCGCAATTTTGATGTGGACGGACGGTTCCCATTTAGCGGCTACAGAAGGCTTACCACGATTGCCTTTGGTTGCACAGACAACGTCGACATGGCGACTGACATCGTCCCACGTTGTGACCCCCATTCGTCATCATGATGGCGTCGTCGGGCAACTCAGCGTTACCATGTCCAATGCGGGCTTGTATCGGCATCTGCTTTTTTTGCTGCTCACTGGCACGCCAGTTATTCTGGGTATGGTCTTTGTCTGCAGTTACATGCTGAACAAACGGCAAGTTCGCTTGCTTCTACCCGTCACTCAATTGTCTGAACTGGTGGAATCGGTCGCCACCTATGGTGATTACAGTCAGCGTGCATCGCCGGATGTACGGCATGATTTAGGTCATCTCATAGCGCATGTCAATCTGCTCCTCGCTCGTATGGAAGCATGGGAAAATGATGCCAACCTGGAGGCAAGAGAAAAGCATGAAGCGAAAACTCGCGCACAGATTCTGGAAAACCACGACAGCCTGACCAAACTTCCCAATCGCCATCTGTTCCATAGACTCATTACAAATTGCGTGGATGACAGTGTCGCCAACGGCGAAATGAGTGCGCTGATGTTTATTGATCTTGACCACTTCAAAAAAATCAGTGCTGCGATTGGATATGAAGCTGCTGACGCGATACTGATCACAGTGTCCGTGCGCCTTGCGGCGGCATTACGGAATACCGACACTTTATGCAGGGTCGATGCCGACGAATTTGCAGTAATCTTGCCCGACGCAAGTAATCGTCAAACGATAGAAGCGCTGGCAGAGAGATTAACGACCGCCGTCAGTGAACCAATTATTTTGCAAGGCAAAAAAATCCTCGTCACTGCCAGTATCGGCATCGCATGTTGCCCTTTACATGCGCAGGAACACCGGCTTTTTTTACGTAAAGCGGATCTTGCATTGCAAACGGCGAAAGCGACAGGGCGCAATCGATGGCATATCTACGATGAACAAGATCGTCAATCAGTACTTGATATGCAAACGCCGATATAGAAAACCAAGTACGAACAATGG
>JAGWUK010000365.1 GCA_028868455.1 Burkholderiales bacterium
GTAATCGCTCAGGAATTGGCCGTTACGGTCCAGCACCAGGATGCCGCCGGAAAAAACCGGGTGTACATCGTGCCTTTGCTGCAGCCAGGCGCGCAGTGATTGCGGCTTTCCCATCAGTTCCAGCGGAAAACTGGCCGCCAGGCGTTGCAGCAACTCGCGCCTTTCTACAATCTTGTAATCGATATCGCGCGCCATGTCGCGTGCCAGCGCATCTTGTTGCGCCAGCTCAACCTTCAGCATGTCATCGCGGATGACGCCGGTCAGATAGTAATGCCGCAAAAACGACGCGCCGATCGCGAGAAATACGGTCAGCAGCAAAATACGGGTCACGATGCTCTGTGCGATGCGTCGAAAAAATGGCATGTTGGCGTTGGTAAAATCCATGATGAATAATTGTTCGGCACGCTGACCTCTTTGCAAACCATCTGGCCGCCCCTGGTTCGCCGTGACTTCAGCGAAGTGCCGCAACACGAGCGACGGCACCCTGTTTTCTGCGCCAGCCGCGTCATTGTAACTTGCGCACATCCACCGACGCGGTTTTCTATGCAAGGGTTTTGGCGAATAGCAACGCAGGAATCGTACTTTCCGGCCATTCAGGTTTGCCAGATACGTGGAATGACCGCCGCCTGACCGGCAACAACCGGACGCACATGCCGCCAGACGCACTGCATCCACAAACGCGCAACTTCACTGGAATTCCCCATATACCGCAATACCAGCATCTGTTTCATCTGTGTTGCCCCGGCTTGCGCGCCAACTTCATGCGCATCCAGCAATGTTCTGGCGTCGTCACGCAGCGCCGCCATTTGCGATGGACTCAGCAACGCGCCGCTGGCCAGCAGCGTCGCACAGACTGTCTGCCCGGCCAGCCCCAGCCGGCTATGCATGGCATCGCCATTGGCATCGATGGCGCCTTGCTCAAACCAGATCAGTTTTCCTTCGCGATAAATTTTGCTGTGCTGGCGTATGCATCCGCTGCGATAACTTTCGCCCGATGCAGTGCGGCCAAAACACAAAATATCGCCGCCAATGTAGCGGGCGTCTTGCCCCAGATGAATGACCTGATGCAGATCGACGCAGGCATCGTCAAAGAAGATCGTCTCTTGCGGCAGCCATTCCAGCGTCGCTTTGTCCGCCACGTTGAAATGCAGATGCTGCTGCGAAATATGGCCATTGCTGCGATACCATTTGGCTGCGCCCGGCGTCGTGATCAGTGCGTGCGTCTGGGCTGCCAGCGTTGTCGTGATCGACAACTGATCGCCGCCGACCACGCCGCCGGGCGGGTGAATGATGATCGCATGGCAGATTTCTCCGCCTTCCGGATACAAGGGTTTCTGCACGCGTAAAGGGCCACTGTGCTGGCGCTGAGTCAGGCGTGTGACGCCCTGATCATTGCTGAATCCCAATTGCAGACTGGCTTGCCAGTGTGAAGCCTTCGGCGTTGTTGTTGATTGCGGTGCCACGGAAATAGTGTCGGTCAGATGCATGAAAAAAGTTCAGGTGCAAAGTCGGGGGGAATCACGCTGCAATATCGCAGCGGATTGCGTCATTCATAAAATATCCGTCGGCTTTATTCGATGCGTATGTTTGCTGACGGCTCACAATCCTTTTCCATACGTCATCGGACTAAGCTGGTAGAGACAGCGATTCATCTCCCATGCGCTATCTTTTGCCGGAATCCTGTCTATGCAATGCAACACATGACCAAGGCGCAGGTAGCGACGATACACCAGGTTTGCCTCACAACGCAGCGCATGCGTCGAAGGCCAGTTGCCGCCTGTACCTGACAAGCTGCCTATCAGCTCACACTCTTTCGGATAATACGCGAGCCACGCCGTATGCAAGTCGGCTACGGCGTTCAGCAAACGCCGGTCGGGTGCCTCCTTGTCGCCGAATTTTTGCATGGAGGCAGCTTCAACAGCTTTCATCAACTGCGCCTGTCTGCTTTCCAGTTTCTTTAAAAAATAATCGCGACTCTGTTGCATATGCCGCCCGACCGCCATGGCGCTCCCTTCCGGCCAGACAGGTTCATCAGGATAAGCAGCAGACATCATCCACAGCATGGCGAACACAAACAACACGAAGCGAGACATAGCCGGTATTTTCTTTGGTCAGGATATGCATAGACGCGTCGGCGACGCGTTCATGCACGGTGGTGATTGATAGAAATCACTGGTGTGCATTCTAGCAAGTGAAATACGATTGACCAACGACCTTGTCCGCAGCGCCGCTTTGCGTTTGCTACACCGCCAGATGCCGCTTAATCTCATCGCCATCCATCAGCGACTGATCGCCAGCGGCCACCACTTCACCACGCGACAGAATGACGAAGTGATCGGCCAGTTCGCGGGCGAAATCAAAATACTGTTCGCACAACAAAATGGCGATGTCGCCACGTTCACGCAGCAAGCGTATCACCCGACCGATATCCTTGATGATCGAAGGTTGTATGCCTTCGGTCGGCTCGTCAAGAATGATCAGCTTAGGCTCGGCCAGCAACGCGCGCGCAATCGCCAGTTGCTGTTGCTGGCCGCCAGACAAGTCGCCGCCGCGTCGGTGCAGCATGTCTTTTAGCACGGGAAATAATTCATAGACTTCACTCTTGATCTGCCCGGCACGGCGCGCTGGCAGGCTGGCCATGCCCATCAGCAGGTTTTCTTCCACAGTCAGCCGGGCGAAAATTTCACGGCCTTGCGGCACATAGGCAATGCCTAAGCGGGCGCGCTGGTGCGGCGAGAGTTTGCTGATGTCGCGTCCGTCAAAACTGATGCTGCCCTGCGAGATCGGCAAGACACCCATCAGGCATTTCAGCAGACTGGTTTTGCCAACGCCATTGCGCCCGAGCAGGGTCAGGCATTCGCCCTGCTTCAGTTGCAGGGAGACGCCGCGCAAGGTATGGCTGGAGCCGTAATGCTGGTGTAGTTGTGTCACTTCAAGCATGCTTAACGTCCCAAATAAACTTCAATCACACGATCGTCCGCCTGCACTTGCTGCATCGTCCCCTGCGCCAGTACCGATCCCTCGTGCAACACCGTGACCTTGCCCTGCTGCGCGATCTCGGCCACAAAACCCATATCGTGTTCGACCACCATGATGGAATGCTTGCCGCGCAATTCGTTCAACAATTCTGCGGTGCGCGCGGTCTCCGCATCAGACATTCCGGCAACGGGTTCATCGAGCAAAATCAGTTGCGGTTCCTGGATCAGCAACATACCGATTTCCAGCCATTGTTTTTGTCCATGCGACAGCAAACCGGCCAGCCTTTGCTCTTGCCCGTTTAAGCGTATCAGTTCCAGTATCGCGGCGATCTTGTCGCGCTGTTCGCTGGACAAGCGCGCAAACAGCGTCGTCTTGACGCGTTTGTCCATCTTCATCGCGAGTTCGAGATTGTCGAAGACGGTATGCTGTTCGAACACTGTCGGACGCTGGAACTTGCGGCCTATCCCGGCATGCGCGATTTCCACCTCGTTCATCTTGGTCAGATCCATGGTCTGACCAAAAAAAGCCGTGCCCGATGTCGGCCTGGTCTTGCCGGTGATAACGTCCATCATCGTGGTTTTGCCAGCGCCGTTCGGGCCGATGATGCAGCGTAATTCGCCGACAGAAATATCCAGATTCAGTTGATTGATGGCTTTAAATCCATCAAATGACACCGTGATGTCTTCCAGATACAAAATCGCACCATGCGTGGTATCGAGTCCGTCCTGCTTGATGCGCCCGTAAGAGGCTTCCTGATCGCCGCTGGCGCTTTCATAGTTTTGCCCTGGTGGCAGTACATGGCTGAGCTGACTCATGCGGCCTCCTTGTGTTTTTTCAGCTTACCGAGCAGGCCAAGCACGCCTTGCTGCATGAATAGCGTGACCAGAATAAACAGCAAACCGAGCGCATACAGCCACAGATCGGGAAATGCCGCCGTGAACCAGCTCTTCAGGCCATTCACCGTAAAGGCACCGATAATCGGGCCAAGCAGTGTGCCGCGTCCGCCAACCGCAGCCCAGATCACCATCTCTATCGAATTGGCGGGCGACATTTCTGAAGGATTGATAATGCCGACCTGCGGCACATACAAGGCACCGGCGATGCCGCACAGAACGGCGGACAAGGTCCAGACAAACAGCTTGAACCACAAGGGGTTATAGCCGATAAACATCAATCGCGATTCCGAATCACGCACCGCCTGCAAGACGCGCCCCAGTTTGGAATTG
>JAGWUK010000366.1 GCA_028868455.1 Burkholderiales bacterium
TACAGCAATACGCCAACGCAAACCCAGGCAAACAGATGCTGATGCTGGATGCGCTTGCCTATCGCGTATTGCAGCACCACGACGCCCACGGCATTCGTCATCAAAATCACAGGAATCAGTTCCGTCGCCATGCGCACGCCTCTGGAGATCAGCAGGTATTGCGCCAGATAACCCGAAATAAAGCGACCAAAAACAAACGACGTCAATACGCTGCCCAGCGTGAAAAGTATCAGCCGCCGATCACTCTTCAAATCATGCAAGGTATCAGAAAAACTCGTGCGTGCCGGCGATGCGATCACCGGCGATTCTTTCGCGGCAAGCGCGCTTGCAATGCCTGCCGATTTCGCGTTCACGACCCAGGTCGCCAGCAAAGCAAATCCGGCAGACAACCATAAAGGCGATGATATCTGCACGCCATAGGCATATGCACCGAGCACAGGTCCCAAAGCGAAGGCCAGATTAATCAACAAATAATTCATGGAAAATGCACGCGTCCGCTTCGCTGGTGGCAAAAAATCGGCGAGCATCGCCTTCAGCGAAACGCTGCGCAATACCAGCGCAGCTTCGATCAGCGCCAGCATCGCAAACGCGGCCAGTGCATATGCTGCCACCGAAAGCAATAACGAACACAGCGCAACCATCAGGCAGGCAACGCTCATCAGTTTTTGCTTACTAATGCGATCAACCAGAAAGCCGGAATACAATCCGGACACGGTTGCCACCATAATGCTGCCGCCCAGTATCCAGCCGACCTGATTTTGCGTCAGCCCCAGATGACGGGTCAGGTACAACACCATAAAAGGCAAAGCAACCGCCCTGCCCAAAACGAACACAAACGAACTGATCAAAAGTCGCGCAACGGGACGCGGAAAAACCGGCATCAGTGCCAACGCATACGTGCGCGCAGACGTCATAGCGGCAGAAAGAAGAGCGGACGATGGTGGCGAAGAAATCGGTTGAGACATCTGCATACTCCCGGTGAAATAGAACTGACCGGTAACAGTATCGGTATAAAAGCGGACATTAAAAATGGAGAAATTTTAAATATTTATTTCCGCTTTTATTTGCCGGATTTTTGGCAAAATGGATGCCGCAATTTACCGCTAATGACGACAGTGCCCAGACCTGATTTGGTTGACGCAACACAGCGAACGGTATCGACGAAACCTAACCTCTGCCCCCATGAAACTCCGTGACCAGTACAAAAAACTGCATACGCTCTTGCGTGACAAAGCGCAGCCCGGCTTACCTGCGCTGGCGATTGCCATGGGCTGTAGCGAAAGAAACATGCGCATTTTGCTATCCAGAATGCAGGAACAAGGCTGGTTACGCTGGACTTCTGCACGGGGTCGGGGTCATCATTCAAATTTAGAATTCATCAAATCGCCGGATGCCCTGGCGCTGGACCATCTGAACGGCTTACTGGCCCGCGGCGAACTGGAACAGGCCTTTGCCAGCCTCGGTAAAAACCAGCGCCAGCAACTGGTCAACCGTCTGCCGGAGTATCTGGGTATTCCCGACCAAAATCTGCAACGCCTGCGCATGCCGTTGTACCGGCAAATTGTTTCGCTTGACCCGCTGGAATCCTATGGCCGTCTGGAAGCTCATCTGATACGTCAGATATTTGCACGTCTGACCACCTTCGACCATCAGACGATGTCGCTGCAACCAGTCCTGGCTCATTACTGGGAAAGCGGACACGAAGCGCGTGTGTGGCATTTCTGGTTGCGACCTGGACTAAGTTTTCATGATGGCAGCGAGCTGACCGTCGAAGATGTCCGCGCTACTTTCCTGCGATTGCGCGACCGGCCTTCGATTTATCAAAACCTGTACCGGCATCTGGAAAAAATCGAATCCGGATCAGGACGCCGTATCAGTTTTTATCTCGCACGTAGCGACTGGCTATGGCCGCAATGTCTGGCGACTGCAATGTCGTCCATCGTGCCTCGTCGGCGGGAAAAAAATTTTGCTCAATTCCCGATCGGTAGCGGGGCATTCAAAGTCGTGCGCAACAATCCGTATCAACTGACTTTGCAGGCCTTTCATGACTATTACCGCGAAGGCGCTTTGCTGGACGAAATTGATTTGTGGGTTTTACAGCCCAGCGAGGAGTCGGTGTGCTTTGATATGCAATTTGGCTATAGCCCGGCCAGCAGCATGCCGCAGCAACATTTGCGCATTGCTGACTCAGGTTGCACCTACCTGATCTGCAATCCCGACTGCCATTTTTTTCAGACGGCGGAGCAACGTCTGGCGCTGGCAGACTGGCTGGCGCCTGCGGCCTTGTTTGATCAGAACGATCCGGCACGGCAACCGGCACATGGCCTCATTCCGGGCTGGAAGCACAGGGTCGCCAGACCTGCCACAGCGCCTGTATTCAAGCGCGGGAAGCGCATCCGCTTTGTCAGCAGTGAAGTCAGGGAGATGGTGCAACTGGCGAAGGCCATCAAGGAAAGGCTGGAAGCGGCGGGCATGGAAGTCGAATGGCGCACGGTAAATTTTAAAACACTGATCGCACGTGACTGGATGGCCGACTGCGACCTTTACCTGGCCCGCGAAATCATGCACGACGACAAGGATTTTGGTTGCTTTGAATGGTTCAGCGCTGACATGCACTTTCGCCGCTGGATGTCGGCGGAGGCGAATGCAGCGATTGATGCGCAATTGCTCAAAATTCAGGCGCAGGAAGACGTTCCGAAACGCCTGCGCGGCTACGCCAAAATCGGTAGAAAACTGGTGCACGAAGGCTGGCTGATTCCCATTTCTCACGAAAACCATTTTGTCAGCGTCGCACCGCATGTGGCCGGCGTGCGTCTGACGCCACTGGGCTTTGTCTCGTTTCGAGAACTGTGGCTGCGCGAAGCAATTTGACCTCCGGATGCTCGTTTTGAGACTGCCAACTGGATAGGGTAAGATGCCTGTCCCCACACCAACGCAGAGCAAAAATGAAAACCCGCATCCGCACCGAAGCCGCCGCATTGTGGCAGATCGCCTGGCCAGTATTAATTGGCCAGCTGGCGACTGTAGGCATGGGCGTTTCCGATGTTGCCATGACCGGCCATCTCAGTGCCGAAGAACTGGCCGCGGTGTCGCTCGGCGCATCCTTGTGGTCTATCGTGCTGGTCAGCGTGATGGGGATCATGATGGCTGTCAACACCGTCGTTGCACATGAAGTTGGCGCAGAAGCGTATCAGCGCGTACCGCATATCGTGCGCCAGTCACTGTGGATGGGACTGGGCGTCGGCCTGATCGCCTGCCTGTTGCTGAATCTGTCCACGTTTGTTTTCGATCATCTGCAACTGGAAGCAGGCGTGCATGCCAAGGCCGCACAGTTTGTTCATGTGATCAGCATAGGTATGCCGGCGCTGGCCATGTATCGCGCTCTGTATGGCTATACCACCAGCCTGAACCAGACCAAGCCCATCATGGTAATTGCGCTGGGCGGATTAGGTTTCAATATCATCATCAACTGGCTATTCATCTATGGTCATCTGGGATTTCCCCAATTAGGTGCCACCGGTTGCGCCGTCGCTACCGGTGTTGGTTTGTGGCTGATGTTGGGAAGTATGCTGCTTTGGATTAAACGTGCGGAGGTGTATCGCGCCACCTATCCATTTACGCATAGAGAATCACCATTCTGGCGCGAGATACGCCACATGCTGAGGTTGGGCATCCCCATCGGCGTGACCTATTTTGCAGAAGTGTCGGCGTTTTGTGCTGTGGGCCTGTTGGTCGCACGTTTTGGCGTGGTGGCTGTTTCCGCCAACCAGATCGCTTTGAATTTTTCTTCGCTGGTGTTCATGGTGCCGATGAGCTTAGGCATTGCACTGACGACGCGTGTTGGGCATACCTTGGGTGAAGGCGATCCTGAGCGGGCGCGCTTCATCTCCTGGGTCGGCGTTGGTTTGGCAATGGCATTTGCCCTTCTCTCAGCCAGTTTTATCACCTTGTTCCGTGCACAGATCGCTGCCGCCTACACGTCGGATACGGCAGTCCAGAGCATGACGGCAGGTTTGCTGTTGCTGGCCGCGGTCTTTCAACTGTCCGACGCAACGCAGGTATCGACTTCCTGCGCTATCCGCGGCTATAAGGTCACGCGCACGCCAATGCTGATTCATTTACTGGCGTTTTATGGCTTTGCCTTGCCAGTCGGCTGTGCATTGGGCCTGGCACCGTCCTGGCTGCCGTGGCGACCAGAACAAC
>JAGWUK010000367.1 GCA_028868455.1 Burkholderiales bacterium
ACGAACTAGTCCTAATTGCCTTGGACATTGAGGTCACCGCGTGCCAGGATGCATTGGATGACAATATATACTGCCCTGAGTATATTTTCAGGTGGCTTTATTGATGGGCGGAATTTGGTGAATTCTTTAAAAAATTGGGGGAGTATATGATTTTTTCCTCCTGATCAACGCTATGTGCACCTGCAGATTGCCAAATCCTTCACATCTGGCTTAGGATGGTATTGATCCAGATCAAAAATAGTGTTCACGCAAAACCACTCCACCAGTTTGATGATTGCTGGTTGCTCGGTCAGTGCCGCCGTGGTTGACATGGCTGGCGGGAAAATTTTGCGTCAGTGCTAAAAAAATTAACGCTGGACAAAGTAGTCAGACGATTACCCAAACAAAAACAGGGCGGACGCACATTCGCCACGGCGTTGCACAGAAAGAGATGAACATATGCCGTGGCAAATTGCTTGCAGTCCTGAAAAATATAACGGAGACAGCATGGCAAATCCAGGGCAGGGCAGGGATGGCGATAGTGCACCACCAGATATTCGTACCGTCATTGATGAAGAGTCCCCATTTCCACCGATACGGCGGGTCGGCATGTTCCGGCCTTTTGTCTGGTTGAAACTGGGGTGGGGCGATTTTCGCGAATCCGGCGGTGCCAGTATTTTTTATGGCGTCTGTTTTACTGCGATGGGTTTGTTGTTAAATCTGGTCCTGAACAATGCGCCGCAATATCTGTCGGCACTGACCTGCGGATTTTTGCTGGTCGGGCCCTTGCTGGCGCTAGGTTTGTATGACATCAGCCGGCGCATAGAAAACGTGCGTTCCGGTTTGCTCGGCAGCGTGTTTTCGATGCGCGGGCGCTGGAGCAATATCGGCGTTCTGGCGCTGGTGCTGGCGGTCATCATGATGGTCTGGGCGCGCGCTTCGCTGGTCGTGTTTGCGCTGTTCTACAACAAGGGCATGCCGACCATGCACGGGTTTTTGGCGCAACTGTTTTCGTTGAATAATTTTGAATTCCTGTTCGTCTACGGCTGCATTGGTTTTATCTTTGCCAGCATTGTGTTTGCCATCAGCTGGGTCTCGATTCCCCTGATGTTGGACCGCGATACCGACGCGATTACTTCCATGATCATCAGTTGCGTCGCCTTGTTCGTGAACGTGCCCGCGACGCTGGTCTGGGCCTTGCTGATCGTCGGTTTCGTGGTGATCGGTTTCATGACATGGAGCCTCGGTTTTCTGATCGCCATGCCCATTGTCGGGCATGCTACCTGGCATGCGTACAAGGAGGTTGTTGCCACCGCAGCAGACCGGCGCCAGTGACGTCTGTGCACCGATAGCCCGGGTGGTATCGTCAGTTGCGCTGTTGTCGCCTGCCTGACGCTACCTGGCAGATTTTTAACAAGCACGCGTAGCAATGCGTCAAGATGCATTCCTCACAGGACTGACCCCAAATCGTTACAGCAAGTTATAGCGACGAAGGCCGTACACATCGTACCCGTCGTACAACCAGGCGCTATCACGCCGCTGGAGAGGTTTTGCGTAAGTCCTGCCTCATTCAGTTGTTGCCACCATCAAAGAGGATGCATTATGCCGCGCAAATCTGATTTCTGCCCGAAACCGCTCATGCGCATTGCTGCGCTTGTTGCAGCCGTGAATCTGTGTGCCTGCACCGCGGTGCAGGTCACCGTACCGCAAGACATCGTCGCCAGCAGCACTGCGATGGATATTCATGGCATGGCCAGCATTGGTGGATTATTTGGTGACGGCAATGTCGATATTGGTCCGTATCAGGTGACCGGCGTGCATTTTGATGCCAGCGATCAAAGCAGATGGTCGCTAGGGATTTTTCAGCAACATGAAGAGAAAAGCGGTTTCCGTTTTGTCCTGCATGGCGCCGCATCGGATTGGACAGTCAGCTGCCGGCGCAGCAATGCAGGGAGTACCGTGCGATTGTTTGGTGTGGACGGCGTTGCCAAACAACGCGACCTGCATTGCGATTTACGCAGCGGCACACGGCTTGCCAGCCTGGACATGTCCGAAGATGTGGAGCACGTGCGCGGCAGTATGCAGCTGGACGGCCATCGCTTTGCCATTTACCCGTATTCATATGGCAATCCGCAGCCCGGCGTAACACCGTCTCCCCTGGGTTTTCGCATAGAAAAAAATCAGCGCAGTATTGCGGCGGTTGAACTGCGCAGTGCAGGACAACTCTGGCTGGGCAACGATGTCCCGCAAGAGCAGCGTGCTGCGCTGGTGGCCGGATTGGCCGCCGTGTTGTTTGACCAGCGCGGGTAAGCAAGCATGATGCAGTTGCGCCGCTGGTCCTCTGAGACCGGCGACGCCACATCTTAATGCTACGAAAGCTGGCTTAGCTGCCGCTGGTCCACGCTGCCAGCGTGCCAGCCACCGTGCTATTGCCATTTTGCCCTGTGTACACAACCGTGTAACTGAGCGTCACAACGCCGCTATTCAGCGCAATGCTGACACTGGCCGTAAAGTCTCCAATGCCGGTGGAATTGTACAAAGTCGCTGAATTGTTTTTGCTGTTGAGTTCTGCGCTGCCCTGCAAGCTGCCATTGGTAAAAGCGCAAACGCAGACGCTTTCTCCTGCGGATATATAACGGAAAACCGGACCGCCGGAAATAGCGAGTTCACCTGTGATGTGGGGCATGTTCATTCTCCTTTGTTTTTCAGTGGTGGGTGTGATGCAACGGACGACAATGCGCTTGCATTAACGCAAGGCGCATAAATTCTGTAGCGTGACGCCGGCGATATTGCTGCTGCCGATTTGCGTCGCCAGACCGCTGAAGGTATTCACGGCATACAGTGCACCGGTGCTGCTGATGGCGTACAGGTTGTCGCCATAAAACGCCAGACCGGGAAGGGTGCCGACGCCAGCAATGGCGACGTTCTGCAAGGACATGGCACCGTTGCCGGTATCGATGGTTTGCAAGGTACAGACGGTTTTCAGACTGCCAGGGTTATAGGCCGTTGCTGTGACATACAAGCGATCATTGCTGTCAAACGCCAGGCCGCCGCAACCCGGCGCAACCGCAGCAGGGCCAGGGACCAGATTGCCAACCAGCGTGGCTTTTCCCGACTGCGTATCGATGGTGTACAGACTTGTCCCCTGATTGGCGGGTGTCGCGATGCAGTAGATTTGCCCAGCCGACGATGCCGCCATACTTTGCGCGCCGGAAATCGAGAGCTGCCCGACGACTTCGAGCTTGCCCGTGCCGGGATTGATCGTTACGAATTCGGACGAGGTAATGCCGCACAGCGTGTTGCCCGAAAAGGCGAGGCCGACGATGGCCGATGTTGTTTGCGCCAACACGGACAGACTGCCAGTGACATTGTCCATTTTATAGATGCTGGCATGACTGCCGCCAACGGCATACAGTCCTTTTGGTGTGCTCATGATATGTCCTTTGCTTGCTCGATGAGAAAACTTGCATCGATGCGTTTTCGTGCGTACCGGGCAGGTCGGTGAAAGACGCGTCAATGCAAGCGGCGGCGAATTTTTTCGTCACCTGCTTGCGCAATGCCTTGGCGTTGGCGAACCAGATGCGCGACGAGAAAAAGTCGTTGCTTTGATACGATTGCAAACCGTGTGCCAGAGAAGTTGACGAGGCGTTTTACGGAGGCGTTTTACGGAGGCGTTTTACGGAGGCGCAGACGGCAGCGTCTGGCAAGCAACCGTGAAGTACCGCGGTTTTACATGGCAACC
This sequence comes from Burkholderiales bacterium, assembly GCA_028868455.1. GTDB lineage: Bacteria > Pseudomonadota > Gammaproteobacteria > Burkholderiales > Burkholderiaceae_D > Undibacterium. The sequence continues at coordinate 3,722 of JAGWUK010000367.1, forward strand.
CGCTTGCTGTTGACATGCCATTTAACATGTCAACATGCGCTTGTCGGTCATGCCGGGAATGCGCCGTGCTGCCTGCGACAGCGCTTGTTTTGGGAGGGGCGGAACTTGTTGTCTGGTTTAATGCTGCGTGGCGGATCGGGCTTCTTGCATTTCAATGACCTTAGAGAGCATATCTTCTATGCTCCAGTGTCGCGTCAGCCAGATTGCCAGCGCGGCACCGGTGAGCTGATTCCACATCATGCCGTCGTGCAGATGATGTTGGCGTTGATAGGCCGAGGCGATGCGCCACGCGAAAGCCGTGGATGGCGGCGGCGCTTCTTGCGTCGATGCGGACAAGATATAGCTGACCGGATTTAATACTTCCATCGTCGGCGCTCCGGCATAACCGGCCTGTCGCCACAGCTGCAATTGCTGATCGCTGCTGGCCGGATGCAGCGCTTTGACAGGCTTGCCGGACAA
>JAGWUK010000368.1 GCA_028868455.1 Burkholderiales bacterium
AAGAGTCGTTTTGCCTTGCCAAAGCATGCAAGGCAAAACGACAGGCAGCGCAGTATGCCTTGTCCACCGCGACGCAGCAAGCGGCGAGCGACGGAGCAATATCAGCCTAACAATAAAGCAGGAATGAAAATAATCGCATTGTTCAAAGCATGCATGACCATAGAACTGGGTAGCCCCTGTCGCAAGCGTAAATAGCCCAACAAAACACCGGAAAACATTTGCGCACTCACTGCAAAAACCAGCAAATAACTATGACCACCCCCAGAATAATAATTAGAAATATGTACCAGGCCAAAACCAATCGCATAAATCCAGAATATCAAGGGGAAGCAACGGATAAAAGCGCGTCCCCGCGTAAATCGAAAACCAGCAGCGGGCGGATTCCAGCGCAGACGCAAGGCATCGATCGCAGCAATCGACAGCACGATAGTGGCCATGACTGCAACTACGAGCGCGCTTCTAGAAAACTGGCAAACCAATACCGGGCAAATAAACAAACTGTATTTTGCTTGCCGCAAACCGGCGCGAAAGATTAATTCTTCGAGAAGAGGTGCTCCAATAACCCCCCAGATTGCGAAACTGGTAGTTTGTGTGGCTTGATCATATTCAATGCCACCCCATATCTGCAACGCCGTGTTTATCGGTAGTGCAACCAGTAGCACAAAACAAAAACGCACTCCAAGCAGCAGCGCTATCCTGCGCCACCCCTGACTGAGTGGAATAACGCGCCCTGAGCCGCGTACCGGTTTGCGCAAAAAGTCGATCAGTTCCCGGATTTCACCACGCCAGTTAAACGCCGGGCGCGCTGCGTCACCCACGCCGTCCAGTCCCTGCATATCGGTGACATCCAGGGAATTTTTTTCTATGAGAGTCTGTTGCATCGCCCGCCTTGTCTACTGACCGCGCACCCGTTATGCGCGGCAACTTTGTATTGCCATTGACGCAGAATTACCCCGATATGGTACGCATGGCGCGCGACAAGGTCATGGGAGCGATTTTGTGTCTGCGCTGATTCTCTAATTTTGTTTTGTTTTTGTCAACAATGCCTTGAGATTGGCCAGGCGCTCTTTCGGGCTCAGGGTTTCGGCTTCGGTCGGGACGGCGTCACCTTCGTCGAGCTTCATTTCCTTGATGAAGCGCGAGACATCGCAATGCACCGGTGCGCCGGCGCGTTTGCGTTTTTTGCACCAGGTGATGTGCAGGCTGCGCTGGGCGCGCGTGATACCGACGTACATCAGACGCCGTTCTTCTTCTATGCGGGCCGCCAGCGTTTCTATCGGCGCGTCAGGATCGCCCTTGTGCGGCAAAATACCTTCTTCGACGCCGACCAAAAACACATGCGGATATTCAAGTCCCTTGGACGCATGCAAGGTGGACATGCGCACTGCATCGGGCTCTTCATCCTTGCCTTCCATCATCGTCATCAGCGCCACCATCTGCGTTAAATCGAGCAGACTGCGATGGTCATCAGTACCGTCTTTGCCGCCACTGCCCTTGGTCTTTAACCACTGCGTAAAATCGAGCACGTTTTGCCATTTGTTTTGCGCGGCGCGGTCGTCAAAGTTATCGTACAGATAGCCTTCGTAATTGATTTCTTTCATCAGATCGTCGAGCAATTGTTCGGCATGGCCTTCGCGATGCGCATGGGCTTCAACCTGATTGATGAAATTGCAGAATTGCCGCAAAGGGTGCAATTGGCGGTCGCTCAGTTTCGCCTCTATGCCACCTTTGAATACGGCCTCGAACAGCGAGCACTGCCATTGTCCGGCGAAGGCACCCAGCACTTCCAGCGTGGCCTGGCCGACACCGCGCTTCGGCGTCGTGATGGCGCGGATAAAGGCCGGATCGTCGTCTTCATTCGCGATCAGGCGCAGATAGGCAATGATGTCCTTGATTTCAGCGCGGTCGAAAAAACTCTGGCCGCCGGAAATCGTGTAGGGGATGCGCTCCTTGCGTAGCGCCTGCTCAATCACGCGCGCCTGATGGTTGCCGCGATACAGAATCGCGTAGTCGGAATATTTGGCACGGCGCTCGAACCGGTGTGCCGAAATCATGATCGCGACTTGTTCGGCTTCCTGTTCGTCGTCTTGCATGCCGAGCACTTTGACCGGATCGCCGAGACCGTGTTCGGACCACAGCGCTTTTTCAAACAATTTCGGATTATTGCCGATGACGGCATTCGCCGCTTGCAAAATGCGGGTGCTGGAGCGGTAGTTTTGTTCCAGCTTGATGATTTCCAGATCCGGAAAATCGACTTGCAGGGTTTTCAAATTTTCTATGGTTGCGCCACGCCATGCGTAGATCGCCTGGTCATCATCGCCCACCGCTGTGAACATCGGTTTTTTACCAATGCCGGTCACCAGCAATTTCACCAGTTCATACTGGCAGGTATTGGTATCCTGATATTCGTCAACCAGCAGATAACGCAGACGGCGCTGCCATTTGTCGCGCACTTGCTCATTGCTGCGGAACAGTTCTACCGGCAGCCTGATCAGATCGTCGAAATCGACGGCCTGATATGCCGACAAAGTCGCCACATAACTGCGATATATCCGTGCGGCCGTTGCCTCGTCTTCATCCTGCGCCTGTTTCAGCGCGGTTTCCGGATCGATCAGGCCGTTTTTCCAGAGCGACATCGCGGTCTGTATGCGGCGTATCAACTGCTTGTCAGTGGTGATCGCCAAATCCTGCACCAGCGAAAAACAATCATCGCTGTCCATAATCGAAAACCGGTCTTTCAAGCCCAGCGCCTGCGCTTCCTGCCGCAAAATTTTCACGCCCAGCGAGTGGAAGGTCGATACCGTTAACTGTTTGGCCTGACGTGGCTCGGCCAGCAGTTTGGCAATACGCTCCTGCATTTCCAGCGCAGCCTTGTTGGTAAACGTCAACGCAGCGATATGACGCGGATCGTAGCCGTGTTTTTCGACCAGATTAACGATTTTCTGTGTAATCACGCGGGTCTTGCCCGAGCCGGCACCAGCCAGCACCAGACAAGGGCCGTCCATATAGTTGACTGCATTGCGTTGGGGAGTATTCAGACCGTGGGACATGGGGAGAGGCGCTGCCGATGATAATTCAGGCGCTATTGTAGCCGGATTGTCGGCACCGCCGGATTTACCACGCGCGCCGGCAAGCGGAGTAAACTAGCGCCAGACAAATTGATGATCAGGGCATACCGACAATTGTTACGGCAAGGAAAGGCGATGACCGCAGCGCAAGGAAGGTCGATCAGCTGCCGTCCCCCTGCTAAAACAGGCAGGTATGCGCTAAAAAGGCAAATAATGAAATTTGAACACCTAGTAGAAATCAACGACATCCTGAACCCGCTGGCCGATGTCATCACCCGCGAACAACTCTGGCGCGGACTGGTTTTACGCGCCGAATCGCCTAAGCTGTTCGTCTCGTACCTGGATGAAGCTGCCATCATGGATTGCACCGAAACCAGCATGACCCGCACACTGAAATACGGTGAGCTGACGGTGACCGATCGCGTCAGTTTCGTCCACCTGGAACATGTGCATTATGACGTTGCCGCGCAAAACGATATCCCGCAATCGTCGTTGCGCATGAGCATAGAAGAGCCACAGCCAGGCTCGCTGTTTGTACGCTTTTGTTACGACAATGGCCAAACCGCCGAGCAGGATGCAGAAAACGCGATGTATGACGAATACCGGCGCTCCGCATATCTGGAGGCCGATGTCGACACCATACGCATGATCCGTGAATTGGCAGAAAGCGGCAGACTGGATGCCCTGCCTAGTTAATGTGTTAATGCTGGCAATCACCTGTTATCCATTCTGGCTACGTCGGATTACGAGTTGTAAAACTGCATAGTGCATGGTGACGCGGATCCGTTCGTGAAACAGGGCAGGATTTATTTGAACATCGTGAGCGGGTCGCTGTCTTTGACTTTGCTTTTGACTTTGCTTTTGACTCTAACCCGCTCTGGCGCTGCCGTTTGTGCGGGACAGAAAATGGAAAAAGAAGTGTCCGTTGTCTGAGGCGCAGCCGAGTTTCGGACACTTCCCATTTTTTGTCCTGCACAAGCGGGCACCCGCAGGGCAGCGACTTCGCGGTCGCCTTCTTTGGCTTACTTTTCTTGGCGAGACAAGAAAAGTAAGTAGCCGCCGGTCTACCACCGGCCAGCGATCTTCGATGTGCAATGAAAGTCG
>JAGWUK010000369.1 GCA_028868455.1 Burkholderiales bacterium
TACATCATCAGAATCAGGGATGGAAATTACAGCGTTTTGCGACGCCGAAACCAGCGCATCGGCCATGTTCTGGCAGTCACCCACTGTTTTGCCAACGAGGAACGGTGTGCCGCACCGTTCAAGCGATTTTGCCCAGAACTGCCAGCCATTGGCGCGGTAGAACCACGGCCAATACAGACGCGACAAGAGCGGCTCGCCCATAGGATTGCGCGCCGTGGGGTTACGTACCACATGGAACAACTGCCAAGCCCAAGGCGACTGGTCAACGCGCTGTGCGTTCTGCCGCAGCATTAGCCCGCCGTCAATCAAAGGGATGAAGTTGGCGAAATCGTGAACAATCACGGATGCGATTTTAATACCTTCCGTGGTGTTTTCCGGCAAAGCCTCTATCACCGCGTAACCATATGGCACGGCATCAAAAAAACCGCGCTGCATAGCCTCAACGTGTGGTGAAATTGCTGATTGAATAAACGCCACGCTATCAGCATTCGCGCCTTGTTCAGGTTCAAGCCGCCACGGCGTGCTAATCACCGCCTCGCGCCGCGTTTCAAGCGCCGCCGATATTTCCCCGTCGCCCTCAAGCTGGCGCAGGCTGGTGCGGTTTATGCCTGCCTTGACCAGCACGGCATCGGCCTCGCTTGACCAGAGCGTGTAATTCATGAAGCCATTGATGGCCGATAGGAAAGACTGAGCCGAAGCAAGCGGCCCAAGAACGGGCTTGGATTGCGGACTGTTGTCTGGTGTAGTTTGCGGTTTTTTAGCCATAGCCTAGCATTGCACCTGTTTTGCGTTGTGTTGACATGCTGCGTGTCACATAACGGTTGGTTTGTAGCAACGGGCATGTCCGGTTTGGATTGCCTCGTCACCAAACACTACGCGGAAGGTCTGGCCGTTGTGGTTGATTGCGTGGCACTGCTGACCGCCCGAATGGTCACGCGAGCTAACTGCGTCAACAGCCATTGCAATGGCAATTCCTAGCACAGCCACAAAAAAACAGGCCATCGCGATAATTTCAACTGTTGTGTCTTTCATTCTGATTGCTCCATTTTGCTACGATATAACGCGCCGCCCTGCAACGACCGGCCCCCTGTTACTACCACGGTAATGATACCAGTTTAGGAACTGACTAACGCTATCAACTTGGTCATCATGTGTCGTCAAAGGGAACCCCGCTAGTTCCTGCTCGAAGTCAAACAGCCACGGAGCGGAGTTTGGCAGCCAAACGCGGCCAGCTTCAACCATTGGCGACACATGCGCGGCCCGGCTCACCTTGTCTTGGGTTGGTGTGATGGCGATGATAGGTAGCTTAGCCCGTAGCTCTTGGATTAACGCTTGGCCCGACGATTTGTCCTCGATAAGAATTGAAACAGGGCGATGCAGCTCATAATTTGATTGCACGGCGCGCTTTAACTCGGGGTATTCCATGCGCTTGCGTAGCACGTCGATAAGGTACAGGCGCCCATCATGCTCTAGCCATGTGGTACACACGCTTGGATCGTTCAATTCGCCGGATTTGCTCGCAGTATCCCATGACTGAATAATCCGGCCCGATTCTGGGCGCGCATCGTACCGGCATTGCTCCAGCCATTCCAGCTTGAATATACCGCCGCCTGCTGGTGCTGGTGATTGCTGAAACTGCGCGGCATAGCCGTAGCCACCTAGCGCGACTTTCTGCGCGGCCAATTCCTCGGAGCTGAACCGCTCGGGCCACAGTAAATCACCATCGTTGCGCCGTGGATCTTCCCATCCTATCGACGTTCGGCACGGTCTGCCCGCGTCATATTCTGCTGGCAAGCGTAGGTGCTCCCATTTCTTGCCGGATTCCTTCAGAGCCCAGCCTGCCGGGTCGTCATTATGAAGCCGCTGCATAATCAGCACTTGGCCATAGGTTGACGGCTCCACGCCACGGGTTGACATGGCGCGCATGTGGCCGATTGCCTTAGCTCGCGCTGCTGCGCTGTGGGCGTCGTTGGCCCGTAATAGGTCGTCATTGATTGAAAAGTGCACACGCTCACCCGTGCCAACACCTCCGGTTGACGAGGCCATGCGGAAGCCCAGCTTGCTATTGACTATGAGGCTCTCTGTCCATTTGTCAATGCCAAACGATGCGCCGAAGTTTTCCCGATACCACTCGGACGATATGAGCTTGCGCGTTTTGTTTGAATCGCGCACCGACAAATCTTCGGCATACGACGCGAACAAAAAACGCAAGTGCGGCTGTTTAATCCATGCCCAAGCGGGCCAGAACACGCACACGGTTAAGCTTTTCATGTGGCCCGGTGGTACGTTGATAATCAGATTGCGGATCTGCCCGGACGTTACCGCCTCAAGGTGCTGGCAAATTGCATCAATGTGCCAGTTATCGCAATAAGGCGAATCCGGCTCAAGCACGGGCCAAGCTTGAACAATAAATTCCTTCAGGCTGCGCCTAGCCTTCTCCGCTCGTACCTGCGCCAGAGTCGGTAAGCTTGGTAAGCAATCGCTCAAGTTGTCCAAGGTCATCATTGCTCAGCGCCTCCAGCTTCACGCCTTCCATTTCCACGTTTATCGCGCCACCGTTCGGCCCGGTATGTTCAATTATTCGCTTGTCACTCCAGCCCCCGCGCGCCTTCATCCAAGCGATCGCGGCAGTCATGTCGCCTTCAATGGCCTTGTTGAAAATAACGCGACCCACTTGCTCAGCAGCGTAAGCCGTAGCGGTCTCAATTTCATGGCGGAATGCGCGGCTGAACAGCCTAAAGCTTATCGGCCCGCCATCCGGCCCTGAAATACACTGCGCAATGTGCTGCAACGGCTGGCCACAAGCCACCATTGCGGCCACCATCACGCGCTCCTGTTCGGTCGGTATATATTTGCCACGGCCAGGCTTAGGTTCGTCGGAATAGAGCTCCATCATGGTTTTTCATCCTCAAAAAGCTTGAGCTGTCCCGGCAAAGGGATACTACCATTCTTCGCCTCGGCCTTTATTCGCATAATGGTGCGCTGGCATATCGTCTCAGGAGGCCCGCGCCACGTCCTAGCCAACTCGCTTGCAGTCACGCCTTGGGATAACAGTTCGCGTATTTGCCTGTTACGCAACTCACGGCGCGACTCGGTACAGCGCGGCACGTACAGCTCGCAACAGGCGTATATCCGCACGATTTTTGCCGCGTGCTCAACATTGCCAATCATCGCGGAAAAGCGCGCCCACGCCTTGCCCTGTGGCGCTGATGGTATTTTTACCGTGCTGCCACCATAGGCGTGAACAATGCTGACTGTTGCAGCATCGCCTACAGTTTCCCTGAGCTCGTCAATGGTTAAACTCACCGCGCAACCTCCCAAAATGGTGCGACACGCATCACACTACTAAGCAATATAATACATACCGCGCCACTAAATCTAGTGCTTGAAAGTGCGGATGCTCTCACGGAATCCCAACAAGTTTGGCTGTCTGAAGATATGCGAAAACGCCCGGCGGGGTTGATTGACTTTGCCGGAACGGATGCGGGAAAGGCTGTCATTCGCGCCGTGGTTGACGCTTATCGAAAGTGGTCTGAAGTGAAGTAGAAAAGAAAAACCCGCAGCGTATGCGGCGCTGCGGGCTGTCCTAACAAGCTAAATCTCGAACTCATCCTAAGGAAAATAAATCTTAACAGCAAACGCCAGTGTAATCAACCGACGCTGGCCCAACCACGATATGAATACTCGATTTTTCGGCGTAGCGTTTTCTTGCGCGAATATCCACGATTTGCGCGTCATCATTCCAAAGCACACCGTTCAGGCCATCTTGCACGGCCTTGACCAGATTATCCAAGTCAGGCCTGCTTGTTTTGCAAATACCACCGGACGCAAGCGCCTCGTCGCGCCGTTTTTTGCTCCAGCTTTTTGGAACGGATGAGTAAAACGACACCATCAGGAACAGCGGCCCGTCAATCGGCGCGCACCCTGACGCCAAGGCGTGGCGTTTAATCATCGCCTCAAATTCGCGCGTTTTCTCCGGCGTGTAATGCACCCCGCCACGGGTTGACCTAGCCCGGCCCTTTGCGACTGGTTCGGCGTCGATGTTAAGCGTTATCATCATTTTCGCATCCATTCAAATCGAATTTTTGGCCCGTTTTCAGGCAAAACAGCTCAAAAATTGCCGGGTCAATCGCCCGTTCTGAGCCTTCCAACTGCTGCCAGTTGCGCA
>JAGWUK010000007.1 GCA_028868455.1 Burkholderiales bacterium
AACCATATACGGCGCGGAACAGAAAAGGGGAAAAAGGCAATAGCGGACGGCTTCATGCCGGTAGTGTAAACGCAAGTACCAATTTGGTGGCGACGTGCAAGCATAGTCAAGCGGGTAGAATGCGACTTTCTCAGCGAATCAGGGCGCGCGCAAAATCATCGCGGCAAATTGCACCAATGGTTTTGCGTGACAGTGTTGCATTCGCCCTGAGAGCAACCGAATGGATGAATGGCATGTCTGAAATAAGCAAACGAATACACAACACCTTGCGCACAAGCTTGTTGCTGTCGGCCATCGTGACGATGATGACGGCCACGAGTAACGTCAACGCCGCACCGGCCGCGCCGTCACCGATACGCATAGGCATGATAGAAGCAATGAGCGGTGCCTTTACGAATGCTGGCGAGGCCGTGCAACGCAATCTGCAACTGGCGATTGAGGATATCAATGCACAAGGCGGCGTGCGCTTGCCCGACGGCAAGCATCCGTTGCGCCTGACGATCTTCGATAATAAGCAGGGCGTGGAAGAATCGCTGACCGAGTTCAAACATCTGACCGATCAGCATATTCCGTTTCTGGTACAAGGCAACAGTTCAGCCGTGGCGCTGGCCCTGGTTGACGCGCTCAATAAACACAATCAGCGCGCGCCGGATAACCGCGTGCTGTTCCTGAATTATTCCGCCGTTGACACCACGCTGACCAATGAAAAATGCAGCTTCTGGCATTTCCGTTTCGACGCCAATGCCGATATGCGCATGCATGCATTGACCGAAGTCATCAAAGACGATCACCGCGCCAAAAACGTATATCTGATCGGTCAGGATTACAGCTTTGGACGTCAGGTTGCGCAATCGGCGAAAGCCATGCTGGCAGCAAAGCGCCCGGATATCCGTATTGTTGGCGATGATCTGCATCCGATCGGCCGGATCAAAGACTTTGCACCGTACGCTGCCAAGATCAAAGCCAGCGGCGCTGATACGGTGGTCACCGGCAACTGGGGCAATGATTTGACGCTGCTCGTCAAGGCCGTCAAGGACGCTGGCATGAACATCAAGTTTTATACTTTCTACGGCAATGGTCTCGGTGCCCCGGCAGCAATTGGCGATGCGGGTGTGGGGCGCGTGCGCGCCGTGGCGGAATGGCATCCGAATGTCGGCGGGAAAGAAAGCGATGCGTTCTATCAGCATTTCCATCAGCGCTATCCCGCAGCAAAAGACGACTACGTCCACCTGCGCATGCATGTGATGCTGCGCATGCTGGTGACTGCAATAGAAAAAGCCAGAACCACGGAAGCCGCTGCTGTGGCGCGGGCGCTGGAAGGTGCACAATTTGCGAATGGATTTCACCAGGCGACGATGCGCGCTGCCGATCATCAGTTGCTGCAACCGCTCTATGTGTCCATCATGCAGAAAAAAGGCGACGACGGTACGCGCTTTGATAATGAAGGTAGCGGTTACGGTTTCAAGACGGAGCGCTATTTCGATGCGCGATTGACGGCATTGCCGACCTCATGCAAGATGGACAGACCACATTGATGCATTGAAGGGCGACGCCAAACTACGCCAGCGCTGTCTGGCGACTTGTGAAGCGATGTCGTCCTTCCTCGATGGAATACATTTGCATTAGCCCCCGTATTATTAACAGGAGAAATCTGATGACCAGCCCGTTTTCCGGAACCGAGATTCCCGGCATGAATGCCATGAACGATACCTTGTCCTTTGTAAAGAGCCTGTGGGGCAGCATGCAGGTGCCTGGCATGGTGGCGCCACCGATGTCAGTCGATGAACTGGATAAAAAAATCAAGGATTTGAAGACCGTTGAATCCTGGCTCAACGTCAACATGAACATGCTGCGCGGCACGATACAGGCGCTGGAAGTGCAAAGAGCTACCGTCGCCGCCTTGCAATCGCTGGGCGAAAGCTTTGCCCAGCACGCACAGCAGACTGCAACGATGTCGGAACAGGCCGCCTCGGCATTCCGGCAGGCGACAGATGGTGCAGCGTCCGCCACAGCATCGGCGGCTGGCGGCGCAGCCGCGTCAGGTCGCGACTGGCCGATGCCGCCAGCAGAAGCGGCGCCGGAGCCGGAACCCGCGTTATCCGATGCTGCCGAAGATGCCCCGGCGAATAAGGCAGACGCGCAGGCAAGCGCCGCAACGTCTGCCGCTGACAACAGTACGCCATTTGCCAATCCTGCTGCATGGTGGAATCTGTTGCAGGATCAGTTCCGTCAGGCCGTCAGTAAGGCGATGGAAGGCGAGGTCATGCCGGATGCCATGCCTGCGGAAGCCGCCACTGCCAGGAAAACGCCAGCGGCAAAGAGTACCAAAGCGGCCAGCAAGCCCGTCAAGGCAAGCACCGCTGCCGGTGCGCGATCCAAGCCAAAAACACCTGCGCCAAAGAAAGCGGCAGCGCCAGCCAGCAAGGTCAGTAATCCTAAAGCGGCTGCCAGCAAACCCAAAACGACAACGCGCTCGAAAACCTGATGCAGGTTGCTCGTTCTGTACAGCATGCAACGGTGACCGAATTTTTCTGTCACCCGCGCATTCGGCATTCCAATGAAAGTTCAAACGACATAATGCGATGAGACATATTGAAAGACACAGAACGCACCGAATCGGCTGGCTGCGCGCCGCTGTACTGGGTGCAAATGACGGCATCGTTTCCACGGCCAGTCTGGTGCTGGGGGTCGCGGCTGCGGGTGCCAGTGCGCATAGCATACTGGTGGCCGGTGTGGCTGGCCTGGTTGCAGGTGCCATGTCGATGGCGGCCGGAGAATATGTATCGGTCAGTTCGCAGGCCGATACCGAATCGGCCGACCTGGAGCGTGAGCGGCGCGAACTGGCTGCCGATCCCGTGCATGAGCATGCTGAACTGCGTGACATTTACATCGGTCGAGGGCTGGATCATGCGCTGGCGTCCGACGTGGCGACCAGACTGATGGCGCATGATGCGCTGGGCGCGCATGGTCGCGATGAATTAGGTATTTCCGAAGCGTTTTCGGCCCGACCAGTGCAGGCGGCGCTGGCATCGGCGGCGACGTTTTCTGTCGGCGCGGCATTGCCGTTGTTGATCGTGCTGCTGTTCCCTGCATCGTTGCTGATGTGGGCGGTGGCGCTGAGTTCCTTATTGTTTCTTGCCGTGCTGGGATCATTGTCGGCCTATGCTGGCGGCGCATCGGTCATGACGGCGGCGGGCAGGGTTACCTTTTGGGGCGTACTGGCGATGGGGCTGACAACCGGCGTTGGCGCAATGTTTGGGGTAGCTGCCTGACACCAATCGCCATCAGGTCTGGCGCAAGGTCGCCAGCGCCTCTCTGGTCCATTGCACACGACCTTCCTCAAAGCTGATACCGGCTTTTAAAATCAGATAGCGCAACTGCGCTTCCCGCGATAATTCCGCGCCGCTGAAATCGCGTTGTTCTATGTCCTTGTAGGTTTGCAATTCCTGTTCATGCATTGTCAGGCGACGCTCGAATTCTTCGATCAGACCCAGCGGGCCGATGGCTGCATCGGCGCGTAGCTTCACCATCATATCGTCGCGCAATTTCATCGGTGCGCTGCTTTCAACGGCCCAGCGGCGTAATTCTGCGCGCCCTGCCGGCAAAACCTCAAACTTGCGCTTACCGGCGCGTCCGCCTTCCACCTCGGTGGAACTGACCCAGCCTTGCTCTTCCATGCGTGCCAGCTCGCGATAGATTTGCTGATGCGTGGCATGCCAGAAATAGCCGATCGACTTGTCAAAGCGACGCGCCAGATCGTAGCCTGAGCAGGGTTTTTCGACGATGGACGTGAGTAAAGCGTGGGGTAAAGACATAGTTAGAGGAGGTACTCGGTGAGGTTTTTTTTAATTTTATATGCAACTGGTTGCATAAACAAAGTACTTTCGTTATTCTCTTATGCACTTAGTTGCATAACTAGGATTGACGTAATACCGCTCTGGCAGCGTGATCGCTTCCAGGCGCACGATGTGTACCGCCTTCGTCAATTTGTCTTGCTGGAACAATTTTGCGTTTGCCCCGGCTAGCCCTGATAACGAACTTATTTTTGCCTGAATTTGCCTGATAAGGAAATCACCATGTCTTTTTACCCGCACCTGACCACGCCGCTCGATCTCGGTTTTACCACTTTGCCAAATCGTCTTTTGATGGGGTCCATGCACGTTGGGCTGGAAGAAGTCGATAACGGTTTCGAGCGCATGGCGGCATTTTATGCAGAGCGCGCGCGTGGCGGTGTGGGATTGATCGTGACAGGCGGCATTGCACCGAACGAACGTGCCCGCCCTATGCATGGCGGCGCCATGCTGACGACGGAGGCGGAGGCGGAACATCATAAAATCGTTACCGCTGCCGTGCACGAAGCAGGTGGAAAAATCGCCATGCAGATTCTGCATTTTGGTCGTTATTCTTATCAACCTTCGCTGGTTGCTCCGAGCGCGATCAAGGCGCCCATCAATCCGTTTACGCCGCATGCACTGACGACAGCAGAAGTCGAAGAAACGATCGGCGATTTCGTCCGTTGCGCATCTCTGGCGCAGCAAGCGGGCTATGACGGCGTGGAAGTGATGGGATCGGAAGGTTATCTGATCAATGAATTCATCGCGGCGCGTACCAATCAGCGCGACGACGAATGGGGTGGCGCTTACGAAAACCGTATCCGCTTTCCGGTGGAAATCGTGCGCCGCGTCCGCGAAAAAGTCGGTGCCAACTTCATCATTATTTATCGTTTGTCCATGCTGGATCTGGTCGAAGGCGGCTCCACGCTGGAAGAAGTGATACAACTGGCCAAGGCGATTGAAGCGGCTGGCGCGACCATCATCAACACCGGTATAGGCTGGCACGAAGCGCGCATTCCGACCATCGCCACCAAAGTGCCGCGCGCTGCGTATGCCTGGGTCACGCAAAAGTTGAAAGGCCATGTCTCGATTCCGCTGGTGGCGACCAATCGCATCAATACGCCGGAAGTGGCCGAACAATTGCTGGCCGACGGTTTCTGCGACATGGTGTCGATGGCGCGCCCTCTGCTGGCGGATCCTTTGTTCATGCGCAAGGCAGAGCAAGGTCGTGCTGACGAAATCAATACCTGTATCGGTTGTAACCAGGCCTGCCTGGACCATACGTTTGGCGGCAAGATTACCTCCTGTCTGGTCAATCCGCGTGCCTGTCATGAAACCGAACTGATCAACGCACCGCTGGAAAAAGCCAAGCGCATTGCCGTGGTAGGTGCCGGCCCGGCCGGGCTCAGTTTTGCGACCACCGCGGCATCACGCGGCCATGCGGTCACCTTGTTCGATGCGGCGGCGGAAATCGGCGGTCAGTTCAATATCGCCAAGCAAGTGCCGGGGAAGGAAGAGTTCTACGAAACCCTGCGCTATTTCGCCAAACAGATTGAATTGACTGGCGTTACGCTCAAACTCAACACCAAGGTCAGCGCCAGTGATTTACAGGATTTTGATGAAGTCGTACTGGCCACAGGCATCACGCCGCGCACACCGGATATTCCGGGTATTCATCATGAAAAAGTGCTCAGCTATCTGGACGTATTGCGTGATAAAAAACCGGTCGGAAAATCCGTGGCGATTATCGGTGCCGGCGGCATTGGCTTCGATGTCGCCGAATATCTGAGCCATAGTGGCACCAGTCCAAGTCTTGACCCAGCAAAATTCTTTGCTGAATGGGGGATCGATACCAGCTATCGCGGTGTTGGCGGCTTGCAAGAAGCCGAAGTGGAAAAGCCAGCACGCCAGATTTACCTGCTGCAGCGTAAGACGTCCAAAGTCGGTGACGGTCTCGGCAAGACGACGGGATGGATCCACCGCACCGGTTTGAAAAACCGTCGCGTTCACATGTTTGCCGGGGTCAGTTATGACAAGGTTGACGATGCCGGTTTGCATGTCACTGTTGATGGCCAATCCAAGCTGATTCCCGTCGATAACGTCATCCTGTGCGCAGGGCAGGAACCGAAGCGCGATTTGCAGGCAGGCCTGGAAGCAGCAGGCAAGATTGTGCATCTGATCGGTGGTGCCGATGTGGCTGCCGAGCTTGATGCCAAGCGTGCCATCAATCAAGGCACGCGACTGGCGGCAACGATTTAAGCCTGGTCGTCGCAGCCGCAGCAAGACGGTGGACGACCGTCACATGAACAATTTGAGGAGACAGACTATGCAAGCACTTCATCCCAACGTGGCCGCCACACTGAAAACCTGGCACAGCATGATTGCCAGTCAGGATTTATCGAAGCTGAGTGACATCGTGCATCCGCAGGCCGTATTTCGCTCGCCGATGGCGCATCAGCCATACGCCAGTTCGCAGGCCGTCGTGCTGATACTGACGACGGTGTCCGGGGTATTTCAGGATTTTGTCTATCATCGCGAATTCTGTACGGATGATGGCTTGAACGTGATTCTGGAGTTCAGCGCGACGGTCGCGGACAAGCAACTCAAGGGCATCGACATGATACGTTTCGACGAAGACGGCAAGATCGTCGAATTTGAAGTCATGATTCGCCCTATGAGCGGCTTGCAGGCACTTGGTCAGGAAATGGGCGCGCGTCTGGCACAGTATTTACCGGCTTACAAAAGCGCCCATGCCTGATCACATGCGCGTTACGTTCGTGCAGACGTAACGCGCCATTGCTCAAGTTTTGGCGAGTGCAATAGCGGTTTGCAATACTTCGACATCGCCGATGTGATTGGCCAGCAGCAAAATTAATTTTGCATTCAGGCTGGCGCTGTCGGCTTCGCTGAGATCGCGGTGCGCGTCGATCAGACTTTCATAAAAATCGTCGCCTGCACTGTAGTCTGGTGCGCTGGTTTTGCGGGCGTGATGGAAGTTGGGTTGGAGATTCAGTGTCATGTTATTTCCTCAGGCAAGGCAGGTGGCGCGGGCAAGCGCGGCGCGCACTTTTTCTGCGTCGAGTTGACGCCAGCGGGCGGCAACATGCTGATCCGGACGCGCCAGATAAAAACTACCGTCGCGTGCATCGTAGCGCTGTGCCAGCACGCCGTGCACATCATGCAGGACCGGTAGCGCAGCTGCATTAGCGGATGTTGATTGCTGCCGCACGATCAGCAGCGTCTGTACCGGTATCGCTTGCGAAGCCAGGGCCTGCAACTGCGTGAGATCGGCAGGCGGAATTGCGCTTGCGTCACTGCAAAAATACAGACCCTGAAACTGCATACCGACCTGATCCAGTAAAAATCCAGGCACGCCGTCGCGCGCTACCGGACCATCTTCCAGTGCGGCACCGGGTACGGCGCAAAGGCTGAAATCCTCGCTGTCCGCTGTCGTCAATGCCGATTCCGCCAGCACACACGGAATCGACAAGCGACCGGAGTTCACCAGCTTGCGCGCAAACGGATGCTGTTCGGCCAGTGTCAGGACGGCATTGCGAAAGGTTTTGCTGATCGCGCTTTTCGGCGTAATGAAATCGGTTGAACGGGTGGAATTACAGATATTTTCATCGGCAGCAAATACGCGTTCATCGGAATACGTGTCGAGCAAACGGTCCGGCGCCTGTCCGTTGATGACCAGCGCCAGTTTCCAGATCAGATTGTCGGTGTCCTGAATGCCGGAATTGGCACCGCGCGCACCGAACGGTGATACCTGGTGGGCGGCATCGCCAGCAAACAGAATGCGGCCATGGCGGAATTTTTCCATGCGACGGCATTGGAAGGTGTACACGCTGACCCATTCGAGTTCGAATTCGCGCTCATCACCGAGCATGGCCTTGATGCGCGGGATGACTTTTTCCGGTTTACGCTCTTCCGCCGGATCGGCATCCCAGCCCAATTGAAAATCGATGCGCCAGACATTGTCGGCTTCGCGATGCAACAACACCGATTGATTCGGATGAAATGGCGGGTCGAACCAGAACCAGCGTTCGGCCGGAAAATCGGCCTTCATGACCACATCGGCAATCAGGAAGCGGTCCTGAAAAATCTTGCCTTCAACTTCCAGTCCCAGCATATTGCGCGTTGGGCTGCGCGCGCCGTCGCAGGCGATCAGCCAGTCGGCTTCCAGCGTGTAATTGCCGTCCGGCGTTTCTATCGTCAAGCTGGAATAATGTTCTGACTGTTGCAGCGAAATCAGTTTGTTTTTCCAGCGGATTTCTATCCCCAGTTGCTGCGCACGGGCGATCAGATATTCTTCCAGATAGTATTGCTGCAGGTTCACCATGCCAGGGCGTTTGTGATGCGGGGCCGGCAGGAGATTGAAATTGAATACTTCATCGTTACGGAAAAAGGTGCGACCGACATTCCATTCCACCCCTTTTTGCACGACGGCGTCGCCGCAGCCCAGGCGATCCAGAATTTCCAGCGTGCGCTTGGCGTAACATAATCCGCGCGATCCGACGGAGACCGTGTCGTCGTCGTCCAGCACCAGCACATCGAGCCCATGCAGTCTGGCATCGATGGCTGCCGCCAGACCGACTGGCCCGGCGCCGATGACGACGAGTGGGTGGCGTGCGATGGATGTGGCTGCGAAGTCTGGTGGGGTCTGGTAAGTAAATTTTTCGTATTGGTATGTATTCAGCACTGTCGTCTCCTCCGGTGAATGGCTCTAGCCTTCTAAACTTTTCCACATATCCAGATCGCGTTCGGCTGTCCAGATACGTGGGTCGGTATGTCCTGATGCTTCGTCGAAGGCGCGCGTGACGTCGAAAGGCAGGCAGTGGTCAAAAATCACCCAGTGGCCGTATTTCGGTTTCAAAGCGGCATAGGTATTTTTGTAGATCGTGTTCAGATCATGCTGTTGTTGTGCACCGTTTTTGACTGAGGCAAACAGATCGCTGACGAAGGCGCGGGTTTCTTTCAAGCCTGCGGCGACCATGTCCGGCGTGGTCAGGGCGTCGCCGCGACCGGGCACCAGTTTTTCGGCGTTCATCGCGGCCAGATTACTGAGGGTTTGCGGCCAGTCCTGATAATAGGCATCGCCGGCGTACGGGGTTGCGCCGAACTCCACCAGATCACCGGAGAACAATACTTTTTCCGATGGCAGCCAGACGATGGTGTCGCCCTTGGTATGGCCGCGGCCAACCTGCATGATTTTGACTTCGAGCTTGCCCAGCCACAGCGTCATTTCGCCGGTGAACGTGATGGTTGGCCAGGTCAGGCCGGGGACGCTTTCAACGGCGCGGAACAGGCGCGGAAAACGCCCGATTTCACTCTTCATATCGGCTTCGCCGCGTTCGACGATCAGGTCGTACGTGTCGCGGCTGGCGATGATGTGTTCCAGACCTTCTGCCTTATAGCCGCTGGCGCCGAGGACGCGCACGGCATGGTAGTGCGACATGACGACGTATTTGATTGGTTTGTCGGTGATTTCGCGTATCCGGCGCACCACATCTTGCGCCATGATGGGTGTGGCCTGCGTGTCGATCACCATGACGGCGTCATCACCGATGATAATGCCGGTATTCGGATCGCCTTCAGCCGTGTAGGCGTACGCGTGTTCAGACAGTTTCTGGAAACTGACTTTCTTTTCTTCGAGGTCAGCCTGGGAAGCGAATTTTTTCGTAGTGGTCATGATGACATCCTGTTGAGATGAAACGAACGAGGGAAAGCGACGATAAGACCGACACCCATGTCGGAAAGCACTGCCGGGGCAGGCTGGCTTACGACGTGCGCAGGCGTCAGAGGTATGGGCTTAAGCATAAGCATTAATTCGTTAATTGTAAATGCATTTGTTAATGTTAAAATTTAAAGCAAGATTTTTGAAAGGCTGGACGCAAACCTGATCCGCGTGTATTGACGGCGCTGCATCGTGGCTGGTGTGGTTAGCGTGGCGTCATCAGGGCGCCGGAGTTTATTTGCGCAGCTTCTATGGGAGAAAAAATATGACGGAAGTCATTAAAGAACGGCGCGGCATCGGCTCAATTGAGGTCGGCGGGCAATTGCTGGTGGCTCTGGTCAATGCCAGAGGGCCGTTGTCGTTGGGCGATCTGGCGCGTGAAAGCGGCATGCCGGCGTCCAAGGCGCATCCGTATCTGGTCAGTTTTGGCAAGCTGGGGCTGATCGAGCAAGATGCTGCGACGGGGCAATATATGCTGGGGCCTTTTGCCTTGCAAATGGGATTGGTCAGTTTGCAGCAGATCACGCCGGTCAAACTGGCGATTCCGGAGGTCACGCGCCTGGCGGCCAGCATCGATCAGACCGTGATTCTGGCGATCTGGGGCAGTCATGGGCCGACCGTGATTTATCTGGCCGAGTCAACCCGGCCCATCCATGTCAACATGCATGCCGGTTCGGTGATGTCGATGCTGGGGACGGCGACAGGACAGGTGTTTTCCGCTTTTCTGCCGCCCAGGTTAGTGGAAAACGTGATGGCGCGTGAACTGCACGATGAGCTGGTGATCGGGCAGGCCGGGGTGCAGATGCGGAAAGAAGATATCGATCAGATCTTGCACGAAGTGCGCGCACGCGGCATGGCGCGCGCGCAGAGTTTGCCGATTCCCGGTATCAATGCCTTGAGCGCACCGGTGTTCAATCACACGCATGCCTTGAGTCTGGTGCTGACGGCGACCGGGCCACAGGGCAGTTTCGATACCGAATGGGACGGCGACATCGCGTGCCAGCTACGCGCCAGCGCGCAGCGTTTATCGCAACAGCTGGGCTATCTGCCTGATCCGGCGCAGGCTTAGTCTGCCTTTTGGGCTAGCGCTTTTTCGATATCGGCAACCAGCTGACTGTCGTCCGGCGTGGTCAGGCTGGAATATGCGGCCACGACCTTGCCCTGGCGATCAATCAGGTATTTATAAAAATTCCATTTCGGCGTGGTGCCGGTGGCTTTGATCAATTCTGCATGCAGGGGATTGACGTCTTTGCCATGCACTGACGATTTGGCAAACATGGGAAATTTCACGCCATAGGTGTTGTAGCAAAAATCGGCAATCTGTTTGCTGTCGCCAGGCTCTTGTTTGCCAAAATCATTGGACGGAAATCCCAGCACTACCAGACCTTTGCTGCTGTATTTGGCATACATTGCTTCTAGCCCCTGATACTGGCTGGTGAAGCCGCAATAACTGGCCGTGTTGACGACCAGTGCCACCTTGCCCTGATATTGGCAAAGGTCCTGCGGTTTGTCGTCTTGCAGGCGGTTGAAAGTGTGCTTCAGGATCGCCGGGCAAGCAGCAGGCGCAGCGGCAAACACCGTGGTGCAAGTGCTGCCGGCGATGAGCGCCGACGCCAGCAGGGCGAGGCGCAAAGATGTGGATGTCAACATAGGAACTCCGGAACAGTGATGGCATATCTTAGCGTAGCGCCGGAATTGTCGTTGAAACTGTTGGGTAGCGAACGGATGCGGGATTTGGAATGGTGCAAAATTGTTCTGGCAAAGCGCGTCGAAGGTTACGTCAGTCATGTACAGTGCGTGAGAGTGTCTGTTGTGTAAATTTCATGATACTCCTCCTTAGTATTTTTTAACGTCGCAATAAATACGTGCGAAGTACGATAGTTTTTTATAAAATTCAGGGGAGTATATGCATTTCATGCGGAATCGCGCCGGCAAACGTTGCGCCCAGAGAGCGTGCACAGACCGTCGTGTTGCATATGGCGCCGACGTCAGGCGCTGTCGTGTGAGCGTCATATAGCTCTGTTAAAATCGGATAGATTATTTTTATTTTTTCATCTTTTCTGAGGTCTCTTATGCTATACCCCGAGTTGTTTCGATCTCTGGAGCAAGTTCGCTGGAACATGGATAAGGACATTCCGTGGGATCAGTACGATGCGTCCAAACTGACACTGGAGCAGGCACAGACGATCAAGATGAACGCCATCACCGAATGGTCTGCATTGCCGGCAACCGAAATGTTTTTGCGCGATAACCGTGGCGACAGCGATTTTTCTGCTTTCATGTCGATCTGGTTTTTTGAAGAGCAAAAACATTCGCTGGTGTTGATGGAATATTTGCGCCGCTTTCATCCTGGCCTGGTACCGACTGAAGCAGAGCTGGACAAGGTGCGTTTTGATTTCGATCCGGCGCCGCCGCTGGAAACCCTGATGATGCATTTTTGCGGCGAGATCCGCCTGAATCACTGGTACCGTTGCGCTTCCGAATGGCATACCGAGCCAGTCATCAAGCATATCTACAAAATCATCAGCCAGGACGAAGCGCGCCACGGCGGCGCTTATCTGCGCTACATGAAAAAATCGCTGAGCGAAGTTGGCGACGTGGCGCGTGCCGCGTTTTCAAAAATCGGTGTCCTGATGGCGTCAGCCCGGCGCACAGAAAAACCTTTGCACCCGACCAACCTGCATGTGAATCAATCGCTGTTCCCCAACGATACCGTGCAAAGCCGCCTGCCCGACCCCGACTGGCTGGAGCGCTGGCTGGACGGCCAGATCCGCTTTGACGGCGTGTGGGAAAAGAAAGTCGTTGATCGTATTTTGCACAACATGTCCTTGTTGTTCGATCGGACTTTCGACACCGTGCAAGACCTGAACCGGTATCGCAAGGAAGTCGCGCAGCGCTTGTTGAAACCGGCCGCCTGAGCCACGCCACCGCGCGTCGGCACGCACCGGATCCGCCACCGGCATCCGCACGGCGGCGTGTACAATGGCCACTGATTTCAGTGGCCGATTTTTTAATCGGGACAGTCCTTTTGCTGAAATCGGATGACGACTCTCCCGTTGATGAATGTTTAATTTCCATGCCCACTTTTGAACAAAAAATCTGCACGCGTGCAACCCTGGCGGCACGTGTCGCCGTGCTGCCAAAACCGGTCGTGATGACCAACGGCGTTTTCGATATTTTGCATCGCGGCCATGTCACGTATCTGGCGCAGGCGCGCGAACTCGGCGCCTCGCTGGTAGTGGCTGTCAATACCGATGCATCGGTACGGCGACTGGGCAAGGGTGAAAACCGCCCCGTCAACACCAGCGCTGATCGCATGGCGGTGTTGGCGGCGCTGGAAGCGGTCAGCCTGGTGGTGGAATTCGATGAAGACACGGCTTTACAGGCGGTGCTGGCGGCGCATCCCGATTTGTACGTCAAAGGGGGAGACTATGATATGTCCGCGATTCCCGAAGGACAGGCGGTGCTGGCGTATGGCGGCGCGGTGGCGGCAATTGATTTTGAACATGATCGCTCCACGTCCAAGCTGCTCGCCAAGGTCAGATCACACAGTTAAATGTCATGCAGGATCGGGCTGAAACTGCGCGAGCATTGCGGCAAATTCCTGCGGTGGCAACGGTTTAGCAAACAGATAGCCTTGCGCAAAATCGCACCCGGCCTGACGCAGCAAATCGCGTTGCTGTACGGTTTCTACACCTTCAGCTACCACGCTTAATCCCAGCTTGTGCGCCATCATGATGATGGCTTCGGATAAGGCAAATTCATTGGATCCCGGTGTCAGATTGCGCACAAATGACTGATCGATTTTCAGATAATCGATGTCAAATTTATTCAGATAAGACAAGGACGAATAGCCCGTGCCGAAATCGTCGATCGCTACCTGTATGCCAGCATCGCGAAATTGCAGCAAGCGGTTTTCTATCTTGTCGTTGGCGTCCAGCAATAAGCCTTCGGTGATTTCTATTGAAATGGCTTGCCCTGGCAAATCCACGGCATGCAGATGTTGTATCCAGCTCGCATAGCGATTTTGGTCGGACTGGAATTCTATCGGCGATTGATTGACGCTGATCTGAAAATCCGGATGATATTGTGCCCGCCATTCTTTGACCCATTTGACGGATTGCTGGAACACCCATTCGCCGATGTGCTGAATGAGTCCGGTTGATTCAGCAATCGGGATAAATTCCAGCGGGCTGACAAAACCCATTTGCGGATGTTGCCAGCGGATCAGCGCCTCGGCCTTTTGTATGTGACCAGACTTGAGATCCACGATGGGCTGGAAATACACCAGCAGCTTGCGTTCCGAAATGGCGGTGCGTAATTCGCTGCTCAGGCGCAGCCTGGTCTGGGCGGCAACTTGCATGCTGGGTGTGAAATAACAGAAGCGATTGCGCCCATGATCTTTGGCCGCATACATGGCCTGATCAGCGTGCTTGACCAGATCATCGAGCGTGCTGGCATCAGCGGGAAACATGGTGATACCGATGCTGGCTGAGAGGAAAATTTCTTCTTCGCCCAGTTGAAACGGTGCCGTCATGGCGCGGATAATGTTTTCGGCAATGGTTTCCGCATGCATGGGGTCGTGCTGGTCCGGCAGGGAAACGGTAAATTCATCGCCGCCCAGGCGCGCAACCGTATCGGAATCGCGCACACATTGCCGCAGCCGCCTCGCAGCCTCAACCAGCAGGGCATCGCCGGTTGCGTGCCCCAATGTATCATTGACCTCTTTGAAATAATCCAGATCAATGAACAAGACTGCCAGCGGCAAACCGGTGCGCTTGCTTTTGCGGATATCGCGATCCAGCCTGTCGTAAAACATACGGCGGTTCGGCAAGCCGGTCAGCGCATCAATATTGGCTTGCTGCCAGATCAGAGCTTCGGATTTTTTCTTGTCAGTCACATCCAAAACGGTGCCGAGCATGCGTCTTGGTTGGCCGTTGGCGTCGCGCTCGACCAAGGCACCGACGGATAACACCCAGATCCATTCACCGTTCGCTTTTTTCTGGCGGAATTCAGCGCGGTACTCATTGGAGACGCCTTTGACATAGTTGTCAAAAGCCTTGGCCGCTACTGCATAATCGTCGGGATGCAGGCGTTGCAGCCACTTGTCCCTGCTTTCATGAAAGTCGTCGTGCGCATAGCCGAGCATGCTTGCGTATTCCGCATTCACAATCGCCACGCCGGTTTGCACATTCAGGTCGTACAGACCCTGATGTGTGGCCGACAAGGCTGTGCGCAAACGTTCTTCGCTCTCTTTTAATGCGACTTCGGCATTTTTTCGCTCAGAAATATCGGTGTGCGTACCGACCATGCGCAGAGGTTTGCCTTCGGCATCGCGTTGAATGACGGTGCCGCGCGAGAGTATCCATTTCCAGCGCCCGTCTTTACATTGCACGCGATGTTCATTGATATAAATCGGCGTGCGTCCGGCAAAGTGATCGGCGCGATCGCGGTACATTTGCTCTGTGTCATCCGGATGCGTGCGGCGGTCGAGTTCATCGGACAAATTGGCGATTTCATCCGGCCCATAACCATAAATTTTTTTCAGGCGATCAGACAGCAATTCGACACCGATCTGCGGATACCAGTCCCAGACACCATCGCCGGAGCTTTCCAGGGCGAGTTGCCAGCGCTCTTCGTTAATTCGTAATTGCTCTTCGACCTGCTTGTGCTGCGTTATGTCATAGACGATGACATAACATCCCTTGACTGCGCCATCCTCACCATGCAAAGGCAGGAATTCGGTAGAGATATCGCGTGCGCCGCCGTGTTGCCTTGGAATGCTCGATTGACATGAAACCGGGCTACCCAGAAATGCCACTTCCATGTATTTAAGAAGAGCATCAAAGGCAACCTGACCGATGATATTGCTGAAATGTTCTCCAGCGACCGGCAATTGTTGAATGCCAAACCAGGTCAGATACGTGTCATTGATGAACTGGCACCGAAATTCTGTATCGATATAGGCAATACACACGGGCAGCGAATTCAGGAGTTGAATCAGATCGTGTTCATTGCCTTGCAGATGCAAATGCGTTTTTATGGCGCCTTCATCGGCTTCGGCAATGCCGCGCAGCAGGCGGTCATCGTCCGGACAGGGTTCGCTGCGCTGGCGTACCCATCTGCTGCCTGTTCCGGTCAACAGCAGGCATTCGATATCGATAGGGTTACCATTGCTTGCGCTGGCATGCAGCGCGGCATGGAGAAGTGCCCAGGTTGGCGGCGAATAATAAGCGCGTGCTTCGGTTTCTGAGAGCCGGATTGCCTTAGCCGGGAGGCCGGCAATTTTGCACATGCCTGCCGACCAGCCAAAATCACCGGTCTCTTTGTCCCACGTCCAGGTTCCGACACTATTCAATTGTTGTGCTCTTTGTATTTGACTATCCTCGCGCAGCAGGCGTGCAGACCGACGTCTGGCACAGTGCAATGCCGATACGCTGATTCTGCAACAGTTCGAGAGCCAAAGAAAGCCGGAATGCGAGATTTATGACTTTGCTGACACAAATTTGCAAAAACCACGCATTGCTGCCACAGCTTTGGGATGTGTCACGATGATGGGAACTGGCGGTGTATGTCTGGCAAATTTCCTGCTTATGCGCCGCCCGCAAAGCCGTTTTGACGCCATGCTTCGTAGACCACCACTGCCACGGTATTGGATAAGTTGAGGCTGCGATTGTCGGGGCGCATTGGCAGGCGTATGCGTTGCGCGGTGGGGAAAGATTCACGTAGTTCAGGCGCAAGTCCACGCGTTTCGGCGCCAAACACGAAATAATCGCCAGGTTGAAATACGGCTGATGAAAATGTGCCTGAACCATGCGTCGTCAATGCAAACATGCGCGCCGGATCGGGGTGTTCGCTGTCGCAGAACGCCTGCCAGTTTTTATGCACTTTCATGGTCGCGTAATCGTGGTAATCGAGACCGGCGCGTTTCATTTTGCTGTCGTCCAGCGGAAAGCCGAGTGGTTCGATCAAGTGCAACTGGACGCCGGTGTTGGCGCACAAGCGGATAATATTGCCAGTATTGGGTGGGATTTCAGGTTCTACCAGGACGACGTGAAACAAGATACTTCCTTTATTGAAAATGAGGCGGTGTGCGCGCAAAAACATAATTCGTCACTTTGCGCGCACCGAAACGTTTCAGCATTGTAGCGATTTCATGCAAGGTCATGCCAGTCGTGATGACATCGTCAACGACACCGATGTGCGCACCTTGCACGCTCTCCAGCGCCGTTTCATCCAGGCTGAATGCTTTTTTGACATTGCGCACCCTGGCATCCGGAGCTAGGCTGCTTTGCTGGCTGGTCTCACGTATTCTTTTCAACAACTGACGCTGCAAAGGGATACCAAGCTGGCGCGAAAGCGGACGCGCAATCTCGGTGGCCTGATTAAATCCGCGATCGGCCAGCCTTCGGGCGCCCAGCGGAACGGCGCACAGCAGATCAGGCAATGTCGGAGTTGGCTGCGCAATAATCGTGCGACATAACAGATCGGCAAACAAAGGTGCCAGAGCCAGCTGATGCCCGAATTTCAATGCCAGCACCAGTTGATCCTGGGGCGCTGCATAGTCGCAGGCCACGATCGTCTGATCAAATGCCGGCGCATGTTGCAGGCAGTCGCCGCAATGTGTGGTTCCAGCGTTGGGTGGCAAAGGTAGCGCGCATTGCTGACAACGCGGAATCTGCCTTGATAAATACCTGGCCTGGCATGCGGAACAGACAAGCAGATTGCTTTCTTGTCCGCATAACTGGCAGGCGCAAGGAAGCAGGGCCGACAAGGTCGAGCGCAAGGATTGCAGGAAGGTGTGGCGCAGCAGGCTCATCTTTAATTCTGCGATGGGATGGGCAAACGTGTAAACTTCGCCATTATCGCATTGCCTCCGCGATGTCCTTTCTCTAATTTAATTATGCTTAGCGCCCCTATCGACCTGCATCTGGTTCGCCAGTTATTCTCTGCACCTGACAAAATTCATGCTTCGGATTTTCTGCGGCGTGAAATCGCAGCACGCATGCGCGAGCGATTGGAGTTGGTGAAAATCCAACCGCAAACAATTCTGGATGCCGGTTGCGGCGAGGGTTTGGATACACCTGAGTTACAGAAAAAATATCCGGGCGCACAAGTGATCGGCGTGGATGCCTCCTTGACCATGTTGGCGGTGGCGCAAAATCATCAGCGCATGGCACAGGGAACCGTGAACCGTCTGCTGAATAAATGGGCGCCGGCGGCTTTCAGGGCTAGTAGCAATACAGGTTTGATCTGTGCCGATTTTGCGCGCTTACCATGTGCGACGGCAGGCACGGATTTGTTGTGGTCGAATCTTGCATTACATTGGCATCCGCAACCAGACATTGTATTTGCAGAATGGCGGCGGGTTTTGCGAACAGAGGGCTTACTCATGTTTTCATGTTTTGGCCCCGATACGCTGATCGAGTTACGCGAGGCCTATGCAAAGCATGACCAGCATCCGCACACGATTCCATTTGTTGATATGCATGATTTTGGTGACATGCTGGTCAATACCGGATTTTCTACGCCCGTCATGGATATGGAAAAAATTACCATTACCTATTCGAGCGTCGAAAAATTATTCAGCGATATCCGGGCTTTTGGTGGCAATCCGTTGATGACACGGCGTCGCGGTTTGACGGGGAAACATTTGCATCGTGCGGTTTGTCAGACGCTGGAGCAAACGAGAAATGCCGATGGCGTGATTCCACTGACATTTGAAGTCATTTATGGCCATGCTTTCCGGCCAGTCAGCAGAAAAACAGCTGCAGGAGAATCCATTATTCGCTTTGATTCGCCCAAGCGAAATATTTAATCCAAATCAAACCTGCATCAAAAAAGCAAGAAAATTTAAATAAAATCGTTGTTTCATTTGCGCAAGATCATAGATTTCTGCGGCGTATTCTGCTTGATAATGCCGCAGGTTACACCTTATACTCACGCAGTTGTAGATATTGCCAGTGCGCATGCATGTTGGGTTTTTACTATGCGAACGAGGCGGTCTGTTAAAAGAATTCTAATCGGGGTTTTGGGGAAATCATGAAACATGCAAAGCGATTAAAGTCGTTCATGCTGGGAGCCTCGCTCATGGCAGCCGGTTTGCCGGTATGGGCGGTGGTGGATAGTCAGGGTGGTCCTGCGGTGCGTGAGTTAAACTTGCAGACGCCGGCAACGCAAATTGCGGAGCAAATCTACTCGATTCATAATTTGATGCTGGGCATTTGCCTGGTCATCTTCGTCGCCGTTTTTGGCGTGATGTTTTATTCCATTCTTAAACACCGTAAGTCGCTTGGACATAAAGCGGCCACTTTCCACGAAAGCACAGCAGTGGAAATCGCATGGACGGTCGTTCCCTTTCTGATTGTGATCGGTATGGCGTTGCCTGCAACGAAAACCGTGGTGGCAATGAAGGATACGTCCAACGCCGATATCACCATCAAAGCCACAGGCATGCAATGGAAATGGGGCTACGATTACCTGAAAGGCGAAGGGGAAGGTATTTCTTTCCTGTCGACACTGGCGACCCCGCGTACGCAAGTTGGCGCTCCTGGCGTTGCACCAACAGAGGCACGTGGCGATAATTACCTGTTGGAAGTCGATAATCAGGTAGTCGTCCCAGTGAATAAAAAAATCCGTCTGATCACTACTGCCAATGACGTCATTCACTCCTGGACCATCCCGGCATTCGGTGTCAAACAAGATGCGATTCCTGGCTACGTGCGCGATACCTGGTTCAAGGTTGACCGCGTTGGTGTTTATCGTGGTCAATGTGTTGAACTCTGCGGAAAAGAACACGCGTTTATGCCTATCGTAGTCAATGTTGTATCGGATGACGATTATAAAAAATGGGTAGATACGAAGAAAAAGGAAATGGCAGCGAAGGCTGACGATCCTGCTAAAGTCTGGACGATTGACGAACTTAAGCAACGCGGCGAGAAGGTCTATCTGGCTAACTGCGTAGCATGCCATCAGGCGACTGGTAAAGGTGTGCCGGGTGCTTTCCCTGCATTGGATGGCTCTGCAGTTGTTGC